>CAXICH010000328.1:0-1519 GCA_964022245.1 uncultured Alphaproteobacteria bacterium | reverse complement strand
GCTTCTTCAACTCGGCGATGAGCTGCGGCGCCAGCGTCAGGTGCCCGGCGGCCAGTGAGCTGGCGCCCACCGCGTGCACACCCTTGTCGACAGCTTCCTGCGCGGCTTCGGCCGGCGTCTGGAACAGCGATCCGGCCGTCGCCTCCAGCCCCAGATCGCCATAGGCCGTCGCGATCACCTTCTGGCCCCGGTCATGGCCGTCCTGACCCAGCTTGGCGATCAGGATGCGCGGCGGCCCGCCGTCATTCTCGACAAAGGCGGCGACCATGTCCCGGGCGCGGCTGATCTTCGGGTCCTTGCCCGCTTCCTTGCCATAGACGCCCGAGACCGTCTTGACCGAGGCCACGTGGCGGCCAAAGGCGGCCTCCAGCGCGTCCGAAATCTCGCCGACGGTCGCCTTGGCGCGGGCGGCATCGATCGACAGGGCCAGCAGATTGCCATCGCTCTTGGCGCCCGCTGTCAGGGCCTCCAGCGCCGCCTCGGTCGCCGCCTCGTCGCGTTCGGCCCGCAGCCGCTTCAGCTTGTCGATCTGGGCCGCCAGCACCGCCGCATTGTCGACCTTCAGCACCGGAATGTCGTCGACCTCATCCGACAGATAACGGTTAACCCCGACCACCGTCTGCTGACCGGTATCGATCCGCGCCTGGGTTCGTGCCGCCGATTCCTCGATCCGCAGCTTGGGAATGCCGGCCTCGATCGCCTTGGCCATACCGCCGAGACTCTCGACCTCGGCCATATGGGCGCGCGCCCGCTCGGCCAGTTCATGGGTCAGCCGCTCGACATAATGGCTGCCGCCCCACGGGTCGATCACGCGGGTCAGGCCGGTTTCCTGCTGCAACAGGATCTGGGTATTGCGCGCGATCCGGGCCGAAAAGTCGGTCGGCAGGGCCAGCGCTTCATCCAACGCATTGGTGTGCAGGCTCTGGGTCTGGCCGCCGGCCGCCGCCATGGCCTCGACCATCGTCCGGCTGACATTGTTGAACACGTCCTGCGCTGCCAGCGACCAGCCCGAGGTCTGGCAGTGGGCGCGCAGGCTCAGCGATTTGGGGTTCTTCGCGCCAAACCTTGACACGGCCTCGGCCCACAGCAGCCGTCCTGCCCGCATCTTGGCGACCTCCATGAAATAGTTCATGCCGATGGCCCAGAAGAAGCTGAGGCGCGGCGCAAAGCGGTCCACGTCCATGCCGGCGTCCACGCCCGCCTTCAGGTATTCGATCCCGTCCGCCAGCGTATAGGCCAGCTCCAGATCGGCCGAGGCCCCGGCCTCCTGCATGTGATAGCCGGAGATCGAAATCGAGTTGAATTTCGGCGCATGCTCGGCCGTCCAGGCGAAGATGTCCGAGATGATCCGCATCGAGGGCAGGGGCGGATAGATATAGGTGTTCCTGACCATGAACTCCTTGAGGATGTCGTTCTGGATGGTCCCGGTCAGCTGGGCGGGGGCGACGCCCTGTTCCTCGGCCGCGACGACATAGAGGGCCAGGATCGGCAGCACCGCCCCGTTCATCGTCATCGACAC
>CAXICH010000327.1:0-1540 GCA_964022245.1 uncultured Alphaproteobacteria bacterium | reverse complement strand
TCGCCCGCCCCGATGCTAACCTGCTTGGTTGCAGGCGCAACGCGGGTGCTGTAACCGGCGCCTTCCCGCCGCATCTGCGCGCCTTTGAGGGACAGCCATGGCCCCGTCATCCATGGAACCGACACCTCCGGCAGGGGACGCCACAGCCCCCGTGGCCATCATCATGGGCAGCCGCTCGGACTGGCCGACGATGAAGGCCGCCACCGAAAGCCTCGACCGTCTCGGCGTCAAATGGTCGGCCCGGGTCGTCTCGGCCCACCGCACCCCCGACCGCATGGTCACCTTCGCCCGCGAGGCCCGCGACACGGGCATTCAGGTCATCATCGCCGGCGCTGGCGGCGCCGCCCACCTGCCCGGCATGGTCGCCGCCATGACCTCGCTGCCGGTGCTGGGCGTGCCCGTGCAGTCGAAGGCCCTGAGCGGGCTCGATTCCCTGCTGTCCATCGTGCAGATGCCTGGCGGCATCCCGGTCGGCACCCTCGCCATCGGCGAGGCCGGCGCGAGGAATGCGGGCATCCTTGCCGCCCAGATCCTGTCGCTCAACGACCCCGTGCTGGCCGGGCGACTGGAGGCCTTCCGCGAGGCCCAGACCGAATCCGTACCCGAGACGGTCGAGGACTGATGAGCGACACGCCCGCCCCGGTTCCGCCTGCCCTTGCCCCCGGATCGACCGTCGGCATTCTCGGCGGTGGCCAGCTGGGGCGGATGCTCTCCCAGGCTGCCTCGCGCCTCGGCTTCGATGTCGTCATCCTTGATCCCGAGGAGAACAGTCCCGCCGGACGCGTCTCACGCGGCCAGATCGTCGCCGCCTATGACGACCCCACGGCGCTGAACGTGTTCGGCCGCGTCTGCGACGTGGTCACCTTCGAGTTCGAGAATGTCCCCGCCCGCTCGGTCGAGCTGCTGGCCGAGGCCGGGGCCCGCGTCGCCCCCGGCCCCCGCGCCCTGGCCGTCGCCCAGGACCGAATTCTGGAAAAGACCTTTCTGAACGAAGCGGGCGCCCCGACCGTCGAGTTCGCCATGATCGACGATCTGGCTTCTCTTGAAACGGCCCTTCAGGTCATCCCCCTGCCCGCCCTGCTGAAGACCCGGCGGGAGGGCTACGACGGCAAGGGTCAGGCCTGGATCAAATCGCTGAAACAGGCCGCCAGCGCCTGGAGCGCCATCGGCGAACGCCCCGCCGTTCTGGAGGCCCGCGCCCTGTTCGTGCGCGAACTGTCGATCATCTGCGCGCGGGGCTGGGACGGCAAGACGGCCGTCTATCCGCTCGGCTGGAACACCCACAAGGGCGGCGTGCTCAAGACCACCATCGCCCCGGCCGAGGTCGACTCAAAGACCGGACGTCGCGCCCGCGCCATCGCCCGCGCCGTGCTGGAAAAGCTGGATTATGTCGGTGTGCTGGGCATCGAGCTGTTCGATCTCGGCGGGAGCCGCCTGCTGGTCAATGAGATCGCGCCCCGCGTCCACAACACCGGCCACTGGACCCAGGACGGCTGCGTCTGCGACCAGTTCGAACAGCATATCCGCGCCGTCGCCGGCT
>CAXICH010000326.1:0-1559 GCA_964022245.1 uncultured Alphaproteobacteria bacterium | reverse complement strand
TCATGGACGAGATGGCCGATCTGATGCTGGTCGCCGGCAAGGACGTCGAGGGCGCCGTCCAGCGTCTGGCCCAGATGGCCCGGGCGGCCGGCATCCACCTGATCATGGCCACCCAGCGGCCGTCGGTCGATGTCATCACCGGCACGATCAAGGCCAATTTCCCGACCCGCATCTCCTTCCAGGTCACCTCCAAGATCGACAGCCGGACCATCCTCGGCGAACAGGGCGGCGAGCAGCTGCTGGGTCAGGGCGACATGCTGTACATGGCCGGCGGCGGCCGGATCACCCGCCTGCACGGCCCGTTCGTGACCGACCGCGAAGTCGAGGAAGTCTGTGCCCATCTCAGGGCGCAGGGGACGCCCGACTATCTGGACCTGATCACCGATGAACCGGACGGGGACGGCGGCGACGGTGGCGATGACGGCGCCGGAACCGGCGACGACCTGTACGACCGGGCGGTGGCCGTGGTCACCCGCGACCGCAAGGCCTCGACCTCCTATGTCCAGCGCCGCCTGCAGATCGGCTACAACCGCGCCGCAACCCTGATCGAGCGCATGGAGCAGGAAGGCGTCGTCAGCCCCGCCAACCACGCGGGCAAGCGCGACGTCCTCGCCGGACCGCCGCCTGTTTGATTGTGGCCCTAACGCTCGGCTCGCGGAGCCTCGCTGCTTGAGGGCAGGATACTCTGCGCTACCGCTCGCCGCGGCGGCTCGCTGCTTGAGGGCGGTGAACCTGCGTGCGGGAAAGGCGTTGATCGGGGCCGCCGGTGTGGTGAGTCCCCGATTTCGATGAACGGGGCTTCATCGCAGCGCCGGAATATGGTCAGGCTGGGGCCATGACCGCGCCTTGTGGACCGGGGATGGTCGAGCCTCGATCCGCTTTTCTTTCAAGGATGGATACCATGACGACGCCTCACATCCTGTCCCGCCGCGATTTCGGCCTCGGCGCAGCGCTGGGATTCACCGGTCTGCTGGTCAGCGCGCCTTCGGTCATGGCCCAGGCAGGCCTGTCGGCCGAAGACCAGGCCGTGGTGGCCCGCGCCCAGACCTATCTGCGCGGCCTGACCTCGGCCCAGGGCGAATTCGTCGAGACGGGCGCGGGCGGCCAGCGCCGCACCGGTCGGTTCTGGCTGCAGCGCCCCGGCAAGATGCGCTTTGAATACACCAGCCCCGAAGGACTGCTGGTGGTCTCGGACGGCAACAATGTCATGCGCTATGACCCGCGGCTCGAGGTGTTTCGCCAGGTGCCGCTCGGCGAGACGCCGCTGTCGACCTTCCTGTCGCGCGAGGTCCGGCTGGACCAGGGCGTGCGCATCGACCGGGTGGTCCGTCGGGATTCCGGGGCCTTTGCGCTCGTGGCGCGCGATTCCCGCCGGCCGAACGATGGTTCGGTGACCCTGGCCTTTGCCGGCGACCCCCTGCGGCTGCAGGAATGGACCGTGGTCGACGCCCAGGGCGCGCGGACCCGCACCCAGCTGACGACGCTGCGGTCCGCCGGCAATCTCTCGAACAGCCTGTTCCAGCTGCGCGACCCGACCCGCCGGCCCGGCCGCAATCGTT
>CAXICH010000325.1:0-1594 GCA_964022245.1 uncultured Alphaproteobacteria bacterium | reverse complement strand
CGCATGTCCAGCGGCCCGTCCTTCATGAAGGAAAAGCCGCGCTCGGCCTGATCCAGCTGCATGGACGACACGCCGATGTCGAACACCACGGCGTCGACCGGCGCCTCACCCTCCAGCACCTCGGCCAGTTCGGAAAAGGCCGCCCGGATCAGGCGGATCCGGCCGGGAAAATCCGTCTTGAGGACATCGGCATAGGGTTGAACCGTCGGGTCGCGGTCCAGGGCGATCACCTCGGCCCCGGCCTCCAGGAACGCGCGCGAATAGCCGCCGGCACCAAAGGTGGCGTCCACCACCCGCTGACCTGATGCCGGGCGCACCGCACCGATCACAGCTTCGAGCAATACCGGAATATGCGGACGGGGGGCGTCGGTCATGACCCACCCCCTTCAACTTTCAGCTGGGCCGCCAGTCGCAGGGCACCCAGCTCGGCGATACCCGACCGGGCCAGCTGCCGGCGCTCGGCCCGGCGCGCGACCCAGGCCTCGCGGTTCCAGATCTGGAACCGGTCACCCAGCCCCACAATCACCACCGTCTCGCCCAGTCCGGCATCCTGGATCAGGCTTTCCGGCAGGGTCACCCGGCCGCCGCCATCAAACGTCAGTCGCGTCTGTTCGCCCAGCACCTGCCATTCCAGCGCCGAGCGCTGCTCCGAGCCGAACGGCAGCGAGCGGATCATCTCGACATAGGTGGCGAACAGCGGGTCGCCGCCGGCCTCAAGGCAATCGGCCTCGATCGACGGAAACACGAAGATGGCGTGCTCGGCCCCGTTGTCGGAGGTGCGGAAGTCCTGCGGGATCAGCAGCCGCCGCTTCGCATCCAATTGTTTCTCGACCGTCGAGAGAAACACCCCGTCCCATTCGGACCTTGCGGCCCGCCCCTTGGCTCTTGTCACGACGTCCAGGCGACGTCAGGCACCCCAAATCATGCGACTGGGATAGCATGGGATCAAATGGGCCTCAATGGGATTAGTTGACGAGTCTTAACCATGAACCGGGTCAACTCTTGTCATCAGGACTGTAATACTCAGAACATACAGCGAACACCGAAAGTATTAACAGCCTGTGGATGCAGTCTGCGCCACCTTTGCGGCCAAGGGGTTAACAGGCCTCAAGCAGCGAGCGCCCGCGGCGCGAGCGGTAGGAAAAAGCACTGCCTCAAGCAGCGAGCGCCTGCGGCGCGAGCGGTCGGCCAATCAAATAAAGTGCCAGACGGTCTGTAAGCCGGGTTCTGTCCCGCCCCCGAGGGAGCATGGACGGTCATTCCTCTTGGCCGATCGTTGCCGACCGGCTCCAGCAACCTACCCGGACATCTGGGGCGGTGACCCCCGCACGGCGAACCGTGCACGACATCCCTATTCGGTCTTGCTCCAGGCGGGGTTTACCGTGCCGTCTCCGTTGCCGTCGACGCGGTGGGCTCTTACCCCACCCTTTCACCCTTACCCGTACTCCGCTCCCTTGCGGGAGCTTCGAAGGGCAAGCCCTGCGAAGCTTTAGCGGAGCAGGGCGGTTTGCTTTCTGTGGCACTGTCCCTCGGGTCACCCCGGGCGGGCGTTACCCGCCGCCTTTTCACCGTGGAGCCCGGACTTTCCTCGACA
>CAXICH010000324.1:0-1604 GCA_964022245.1 uncultured Alphaproteobacteria bacterium | reverse complement strand
TGTCCCAGCCGCCCCGCACGCCGCCGCAATGCTCTTCCAGCAGCTGCTTCAGCGGGATCGACATCGCCTCTTCGACATTGCACGGGCGATTCACATGGCCCGAGATCGACATGACCTTGGTGCCGGTGTTGTTCGGACGGCCAAAGCCCGCGAACCACTCGGCCCCGCGACGCAGGATAGTGCCCACCACCGCGATCGACTCGACGTTGTTGACCGTCGTCGGGCAGCCATACAGTCCCGCGCCCGCCGGGAACGGCGGCTTCAGCCGGGGTTGCCCCTTCTTGCCCTCCAGGCTTTCGAGCAGTGCCGTCTCTTCGCCGCAGATGTAGGCGCCGGCGCCGTGGTGGATATAGACGTCGAAATCCCAGCCGTGGATGTTGTTCTTGCCGATCAGCTTCGCGTCATAGGCCTGCTTGACCGCAGCCTCCATCCGCTCGCGTTCCAGCACATATTCGCCGCGCAGATAGATGTAGCAGGCGTGTGCCTGCATGGCGAAGCTGGCGATCAGGCAGCCCTCGATCAACAGGTGCGGATCATGGCGCATGATCTCGCGGTCCTTGCAGGTGCCGGGTTCGGACTCATCCGCATTGACGACCAGATAGTGCGGCCGGTCCTTCACTTCTTTCGGCATGAAGGACCACTTCAGACCGGTCGGGAAGCCGGCGCCGCCGCGTCCCCGCAGGCCTGAATTCTTGACATTGGTGATGACCCAGTCCCGACCGAGGTCGAGCATGTCCTTCGTCGCGTTCCAGCAGCCACGACGCTTCGCCCCGTCCAGCGTCCAGTCCTGAAGGCCGTACAGGTTGGTGAAGATCCGGTCTTTGTCTTGAAGAATACCGACCATCAGGAGGACGTCTCGCGGTTGAGTGTCTGCATGCGCTGCCGGTGATGCCGGGTGCGCATGAAGACGGCGGTGATCACCAGCACCCATCCGAATGCCAGCATGCCATAGCCCACGACGATGGCGTCCTGGGTCAGGCCGAACATTTCGCGCGAGGCCACGACCACAAACACGGCGGCCAGCAGGATCAGCGCCAGACCACCGGTGCGCACCGGCATGGCCACGCCCCGCAATTCCTTGCGATAGGCGGCCCGTCCGGCTTCCGTCTGAAGATCAGGGGCCTCGGTCATGCGGGGGCCTTCTCCGGGGCGGAGTTCGGCAGGGTCTTGATCGGTTTGGCGGCCGAGCCGTCGTAAAGCTTGGGATCGGTCAGGGTCAGCGCCCCGCCCTCGGGCTCGGAGCTTGCCCGGCCCACGCGGCTGCCCGGCTTCGGTGTCTTGCCGGCGGCAAAGTCGTCGATGATCTGCGCCATATCGTCGGCGGACAGGTCCTCGAAATAATAGTCGTTGATCTGCGCCATCGGAGCGTTCGCACAGGCACCGAGGCACTCGACCTCCTGCCAGGTGAAGCGCCCGTCGGCCGACAGCCGATCCTTGGGCCCGATCTTGCTCTTGCAGACGGCCATCAGGTCCCCGGCGCCGCGCAGCATGCAGGGCGTGGTGCCGCACACCTGGATAAGGGCGCTGGTACCGACCGGTTCCAGCATGAACATGGTGTAGAAGGTCGCGACCTCCAGCACCCGGATGGTCGGCATGTCGAGCAG
>CAXICH010000323.1:0-1641 GCA_964022245.1 uncultured Alphaproteobacteria bacterium | reverse complement strand
GCGACCCAGTGGGCCGAGGAGCGCGCCCGCGCCAACAAGGGCGCCACCGTCATCGAGCTGTTCACCTATCGCGGCGCGCCGCACTCGACCTCGGACGATCCCAGCCGCTATCGCCCCGGCGACGAGCACGAGAAATGGCCGCTGGGCGACCCGATCGCCCGCCTGAAACAGCACCTGATCGCGCTCGGCGAATGGTCGGATGAGCAGCAGGAGGCGGCCGAGAAGGACGCCGTCGACCGGGTCCGCGCGGCGGGCAAGGAATCCGAGGCCATCGGCACGCTCGGCCAGTCGCGGCCCAGCGTGAAGACCATGTTCGAGGATGTGTTCGCGACCGAGGACTGGCGTCTGGTCGAACAGCGTCGCGAAGTGGGGGTCTGAAGATGAGCGAGCAAACCTTCACCGACGCCGACCGCACCGACGGCCTGGAGCCGGACGGCGACACCGTCGGATCACCCGCACCGAAGACCGATACGCGCGCGGCCATCCAGCCGATGAACATGATCCAGGCGCTGAACTCGGCGCTCGACGCCAAGATGGCCGAGGACCCGAATGTGCTCTCGTTCGGCGAGGACGCGGGCTATTTCGGCGGCGTCTTCCGCGTCACCGACAAGCTGCAGGAAAAGCACGGGCTGACGCGCAGCTTCGATGCCCCGATCAGCGAGTGCGGCATCGTCGCCGCCGCCATCGGCATGGGCGCCTATGGCCTGCGCCCCGTCGTCGAGATCCAGTTCGCCGACTACATCTATCCGGCCTATGACCAGATCGTCAGTGAGGCGGCCAAGCTGCGCTATCGCTCGGCCGGCATGTTCACCAGCCCGATCACGGTGCGCTCGCCCTATGGCGGCGGCATCTTCGGTGGCCAGACCCACAGCCAGTCGCCGGAAAGCCTGTTCACCCACATCGCGGGTCTGAAGGTCGTCGTGCCCAGCAACCCCTATGACGCCAAGGGCCTGCTGACCGCCTGTATCGAGGACGACGATCCGACCATCTTCTTCGAGCCGAAGCGCCTCTACAACGGCCCGTTCGACGGCTGGCACGAAAAGCCGGTCTCGCCGTGGAAGGCCCAGGAGCTGGCCCAGGTCCCGGCCGAAAAATACACCGTGCCGCTGGGCAAGGCGCGCATCATGAAGGAAGGCGCCGACGTCACCATCCTGGCCTGGGGCACCATGGTCTGGGTGTCGCTGGCCGGGGCCGAGCATGCGGGCGTCGACGCCGAGGTGATCGACCTGCGCTCGCTGGTGCCGCTCGACATTGAGGCCATCGAGGCCTCGGTCAAGAAGACCGGCCGCTGCGTCATCGTGCACGAGGCGCCGAAAACCTCCGGGTACGGAGCAGAGCTGTCGGCCCTGGTGCAGGAGCGCTGCTTCTACCACCTCGAGGCACCGATCGCGCGGGTCTGTGGCTGGGACACCCCCTATCCGCATGCCTTTGAGTGGGAATATTTCCCCGGCCCCGAACGGGTGGCCGAGGCCCTGAAATCGACCATGAACGGAGGGCGCTGAGCATGGGACGCTATGTGTTCAAACTGCCCGACGTGGGCGAAGGCACCGCCGAGGCGGAACTGGTCGGCTGGCACGTGAAGGTCGGCGACCGCGTCGAGGAGGACCAGATCCTCGCCGACATCATGACCGACAAGGCGAC
>CAXICH010000322.1:0-1646 GCA_964022245.1 uncultured Alphaproteobacteria bacterium | reverse complement strand
TTCTGGAAGCGCAGCAGATCGCCGATCATCCGCCAGAATTTCGGACTGGCATAGTTGCGCTTCTGGGCGAACAGGGCGCTGACGCCGTGGCTGGAATACTCCAGCGCGCCGTCGTCCATCGACACGGCAAATGACATGAAGGCGGGCTGGGTCGGCACCGTCAGATGCTCGAACAGGGCCTTGAGATTGGGGTAGTTGGCCTCGTTGTAGACGATGAATCCGGTATCGACAGCCGTCGGGGTGCCCGTGTCCTCGACAATGACCGTATTGGTGTGACCGCCGACCCGGTCGGCGGCCTCATAGAGCGTCACCCGATGGCGTTTGGCCAGCAGCCAGGCGGCCGAGAGGCCCGCTATGCCCGACCCGATCACTGCAATCTTCTGACCGGGGCCGGGCTGCGTCGGACCGGGGTCCGGATTCACCAGATGCGGGCTCATAGTCTCTCCCTGAAGCCGTCGTTGAGGCAGTTACGCGACGGGGTGAGGGTCGGATGAGTCATCCGGGCTCCGGTTGCGAGCGTAAATGTCGGAAACCGGACACGTCCCGGCGGAGCCATTACGCCCGCGACGACGTTTGGTTGCCAAAGCAAAGCTGTCTCCACGGGGCCCTTCATGAATCCAGCAACCACCGCCATCCGCCAGCTTCAGGATGCGCCCTTCCCCGATCCGGTGACCCGCTGGGCCATCGATAGCCTGGTGTCGGAGGCGCGCAAGCGGCTGGATCGCGAGGCGCCCCACGACGAGGGGGCGTTTGCCCGGTCGATGGCCGAGCGCCCGATTGCCGAGCATACCGACGCGGCCAATGACCAGCACTATGAGCTGCCGCCCGAATTCTTCGAGATCTGTCTGGGAGATCGGCTGAAATATTCCTGCTGCCTGTACCCGACCGGCGACGAGACGCTGGACGAGGCCGAGGTCGCGGCCCTGGCGGAAAGCTGCGAGCACGCCGGTCTGGAGGACGGTCAGACCATTCTGGAGCTGGGCTGCGGCTGGGGCTCGCTCAGCCTGTGGATGGCTGAACAGTATCCGAAGGCGCGCATCGTGGCGGTGTCGAACAGTCACGGTCAGCGCGGCCATATCGAGGCCCAGGCGCGGGCGCGGGGCCTCGGCAACCTGACTGTCATCACCTGCGACATGAATGATTTCGAGGCTCCGGCCGATCTGGCGGGGCACGTCGACCGCATCGTCTCGATCGAGATGTTCGAGCATATGGCGAACTGGCGGGCCCTGCTGACCCGGGCGCGGGGCTGGCTGAAGCCCGACGGGCGGATGTTCATCCACATCTTCACGCACCGCGACGCGCCTTACCGCTTTGACCACACTGACAGCGGGGACTTTATCGCCCAGCACTTCTTTACCGGCGGGGTCATGCCCAGCCGCGGCCTTATCCGGCAGTTCCCCGACCTGTTCGAGGTGGAGAGCGAGTGGACCTGGAACGGAGAACACTATGCCCGCACGGCGCGGCATTGGCTGGCCAATATGGATCAGAACGCCGACCGGGTGGCCGAGCTGATGGCCGAAACCTATGGCGCCGATGCGCGTCTGTGGACGCGGCGCTGGCGGCGGTTCTATCTGGCGACCGCCGGCCTGTTCGGAAATGACGGGGGCCGCACCTGGGCGGTCAGCCACTATCGTCTCAAGCCCGTC
>CAXICH010000321.1:0-1647 GCA_964022245.1 uncultured Alphaproteobacteria bacterium | reverse complement strand
CGAACACATCGACCCGGCCGGTCGAGCTTTTCGGATTGGCGCGGGCCACCACGCCGGGCGGCAGGCTGAGCCGCTCCTGCAGTTTGACGATATAGACGCAGCCCTTTTCCAGCACCGCGCCGCCCGACAGGTCGATGGTGTGCATGACCACGTCCTGGATGCGAGTCTCGACCGTGCGCTCGCCGGGCAGGAAGGAGGCGCGCACCCGCCAGCCGCGATCCGACAGGCGCAGGTCCAGACTGGCGGGCTGGACCTGATCGGCGTCGAAGGGCGTGTCCGAGGTCACGGCGCCGGCGGCGATCAGGGTGTCGATGGCCTGGCAGGGCAGGATGCCGGGGCGGGGAGCGGTGAAGGTCATGGCCCCAGTCTTCCACGGATTTACGGGCGAGTCGTCAAGCTGAAACGGGCTTGCGGTGCGCGCGCGGCGGGGCGAGCATGGGGGCATGTATGAGAGTGCCGCCTATACCGCCGAAACCCGGGGCGTCCGCGTCAAGGTCCAGCCCAGCTATCTGGCCGGGCGCTCGAACCCCGACGAGGGGCTGTGGGTCTGGGCCTATCAGATCGAGATCGTCAATCTGACCGGGGTGCCGGTGCAGCTGTTGTCGCGCCACTGGATCATCACCGACGGCGCGGGCCGCGAGGAGGTGGTGATCGGCGACGGCGTGGTCGGCGAACAGCCGGTCATCGCCCCCGGCGACAGCCACAGCTATGCCTCGGGCTGCCCGCTGCCGACGCCCTCGGGGTCGATGCGCGGCAGCTATGTGATGGAAACGCCCGACGGCGAACGGTTCGAGGCGGAAATCCCCGCCTTCAGCCTGGATGTGCCGGGCTCGAGGACGTTGAACTGAAAAGGAGGACTGCATGATCCCGTCCGGTGCCGAAGAGCCTCGCCCCTTTTTGCCGGCGCGTGATTTTGCGGTGAGCCGGGCCTTTTATCAGCGGCTGGGCTTCGAAACCGTGCTCGACTCCGATGTCGCCATTTTCCGGGTCGGTCGCGGCAGTTTTATCCTCCAGCGCTACTATCAGAAAGCCTGGGCCGAGAACTCCATGATGCAACTCATGGTCGACGATCTTGAGGCCTGGTGGTCGCATGTCGAGGCGCTGGATCTTCCCGGCGAGTTCGGCGTACAGCCGCCAAAGCCGCCCGCCCTGCAACCGTGGGGGCTACGCGTGGCCTATCTTTACGATCCGTCCGGGGTGCTCTGGCATATCGCCGAGCGCAGGCCGGACGCGCCGCAGGACGCGTAGGGCCGGAGGCCGGAGCTGCGTCAACCCGGAGAACCGCAGCCCCGTCCCCCGAAGGCTCGCCCGGCGCGAACGCCGGACGAGGGGGTGGTGGCCCCGCGGCCTCCCGCTGCGCTCAGGCAGCGAGCCTCCGCGAGGCGAGTGTTGGCGCGCGTGACCGCTCAGGCAGCGAGGCCGCGCTGACCGGGCGTTAGCGCGCTTAGATGTACCGCCGCAGGCTGCGGGCCAGATCGGTGCTGCCGTCCTTGGAGCCGCGCTTGACCTGGGGCTGGTAGGCGACCCGGGCGTGCTCGACGCAATAGACGCCTTCCGAGGCGCGACGGCCGCAGAAGCTGAACTCGGTCGAGGACGGATCGCCGATCGGCCATTTGCACATATGGGCGCCCAGCGTCATGACCGTGG
>CAXICH010000320.1:0-1677 GCA_964022245.1 uncultured Alphaproteobacteria bacterium | reverse complement strand
CAGCATGGCGAGGAACTCGGCCCCCATCAGCACGAACAGGCCGGCGGCCGAGAAAAAGGCCAGGATCAGCCACAACACGGAGTGCACAGGGTTGCGAGCCGTGACGACCAGCAGGGCTGCGACGACGGTGACGGTGGCCATCAGGTAGAAGGCGATCGATGCAATCACTCGACGGCTCCGGCTGAAACAAAAGCGGTATGGGGAACCGAGTCGCCCCCCTCGAACGCGCGGCGCCCTTCTAGACCTGTGGGTCCGGAATTGCCAAGGCCGCAGGCCGGTCGGGTCAGGCTATGACGGGACAGGGTGCTCATCACCGGTACGGCGCGTCCATTTCGAGGTTGCGCGCAATCTGGCGCTCCCAGCGGTCGCCGTTGTCCAGCAGGCGGGCCTTGTCGAAATACAGTTCCTCACGGCTCTCGGTCGCGAACTCGCTGTTCGGCCCCTCGACGATCGCGTCGACCGGGCAGGCCTCCTGGCAAAGGCCGCAGTAGATGCATTTGACCATGTCGATGTCGTAGCGGGTCGTGCGGCGGCTGCCGTCGGCGCGGGGCTCGGATTCGATGGTAATAGCTTGCGCCGGACAGATGGCCTCGCACAGCTTGCAGGCAATGCAGCGCTCTTCGCCGTTGGGATAGCGGCGCAGGGCATGCTCGCCCCGGAAGCGCGGCGACTGCGGATTCCGCTCGAACGGATAGTTCACCGTCATCTTGGGCTTCAGCAGATAGCCGAAGGTCAGGAAGAAGGCGCCCACGGCGTCAACCAGCAGGGCCCCCTTCACGGTCTGTTTGATACGGGAAATCATGTCAAAGCGATCTTTGTTTGCGGGGCTCAGCGGCGGTTCTTGCAGTCACGGTCCCAGCGCGGATCATCCCGATCCATCGACTGACACCGAATGATACGGTCGGTTTCGGCCTGGTCCCGACGCTCGCGACGCTCCAGCCGCTCGGCCGGGCTGCCGGGGGCGGCGACCTCCTGCATGGGACCGGGGAAGGTGCAGCCCGCGATCCCGAGACCGGGCAGCAGCATCAGGGCGCTCAGGACAACGGTGCGGCTCATATCAGACCCGCCTCCACGGCGACGCGCCAACCCGCCACAAGAACCACGGCCACCAGCGAGGTCGGCAGGAAAATCTTCCAGCCCAGCCGCATCAGCTGATCGTAGCGATAGCGCGGCACGAACGCCTTCACCATCGCGAACATGAAGAACCAGAAGACGATCTTCACGCTGAAGACCAGCAGGTAGAACAGGTTGGCGGCCCATTGCGGCCAGTCCGGCAGGCCGATCAGGGCCACGTCAAAGCCCGGGTTCCAGCCGCCGAAGAAAAGCAGGCTGATCATGGCGCACATGAAGACGATGTTGACGTACTCGCCCATCATGAACAGCAGGTACGGGGTCGAGCTGTATTCCACCTGATAGCCTGCCACGAGCTCGGACTCGGCTTCCGGCAGGTCGAACGGCGGACGGTTGGTCTCGGCCAGCGCCGAGATGAAGAAGATCATGGCCATCGGGAACATGATCAGTACCGTCGGCCAGGTGCCTGCCCCGCCGCCAAAGGCGAACCAGTTCCAGATCCACCCGTCCTGCTGCGTCACGATCGACGTCAGGTTCATGGTGCCGGACAGCAGGATCACATTGATGATCACCAGACCGATGGAGACCTCATAGGACACCATCTGC
>CAXICH010000319.1:0-1682 GCA_964022245.1 uncultured Alphaproteobacteria bacterium | reverse complement strand
CGCAAGCGCGTCATCCTGATCGGCCTCGGCGGCTTCATCCTGTCGATGAGCGGCTTTGGTCTGGCGGCGACGGCCGGGCTGGAGGGCTGGCTGCTGGCGGTCGTCGCCTTCTCCCTGATGGTCGTGGCGCGCACCGTCTACGGCCTGTTCGGCTCGGCCGCGCCGATCGCCTCCCAGGCCTATGTCGCCGACCGCACGACCCCGGCTGAACGCACCCAGGCGATGAGCTGGCTGGCCTCGGCCCAGGGGCTGGGCACCGTCGTCGGGCCGGCGTTGGCCCCCTTCTTCGTCCTGCCGCTCGTCGGGCTGGCGGGGCCGATGTACGCCTTTGCCGCCATGGGCGCCGTCGTGCTGTGGGCGGTCTGGCGCTACCTGCCAAGCGGCGACGTCGTGCGCCAGCCGACCGACCGGCTCAGGGACCCCGGCCGGGGCCTGTGGCGCGATCCCCGGATCAAGGACTATCTGCTGTACGGTCTCGCCCTGATGGCGGTTCAGGCGATCAACATTTCTGTCCTCGGCTTTCACGTCATCGACGAGCTGGCCGTCGAGGGTCTGGCGCCCTCGCAGGCCCAGCCCTTCATCGGCGTGGCCATGCTGGCCGGAGCCGCCGCCACCCTGATGGTGCAGTGGGGCCTGATCCCCATGCTGAAGATGCAGCCGCGCGACCTGATGCGCTGGGGTGCGGGGCTGGCCCTGATCGGCAATGCCATGAGCGTCGCCTCGCCCGGCTTCTCCGGAGTGGTGGTCGGCTATGCGGTGGTCTCGATGGGTGTCGGCTTTGCCCGGCCGGGCTTTACCGCCGGATCGTCGCTGTCGGTCGGCCCGCACGAACAGGGCGCGGTCGCGGGCCTGATGATGTCACTGGCCGGCATCAGCTTTCTGGCTCCGCCCATCATCGGCGTCGGTCTGTATGAGCTGATGGAGCCCGCCCCCTTTGTGTTCAATGTCATTCTTGGTCTTGCGGCACTGGTCGGCTGTTTCCTCAGCCCCGTGCTGCGGCTCGGGCCCGCCGACCTTCCTGACCGGGACGAGACGCCGGGGCCCGATACGGCGCCCGCCTCCCAGCCCGGACCGGAAGGCAATCGCTAGCCGACCCGTCGGCACGGGATAGTCAGACGGGGCATCTCATGGCACATCCCCGTTCATGGACACACGCATCGAAAAACGAGTGGGCATTCAGGCAACCGCCGAGCGCCTGTGGGACGTGCTGGTCGACTTCCCGGGCTGGAGCCGCTGGAACCCCTATGAGAGCGACATCGAGGGGACGCTGGCTTTTGGCGCGCCGATCACCATGACCGAAACCTGGCCGGGCATGGCCAGCCGGCCTGTCGACGGCCGCATCAATGAGTGGCAGCCGCTGGCCCAGTTGGTCTGGGTGGAAAAGCGCGGCTGGTTGTTCTCGACCGTGCGCTATTTCGAGATCGAGGAACTGGACAAGGAGTCCTGCATTCTGGCGACGGGCATGATGTTCCAGGGGCTGCGCGCCGAACTGTTCATGGACAAGCATCGCCGGGTGATCCGCGACGCGCTGGGCGACATCTGCGACCGGCTGAAGGTCGTCGCCGAACAGGGCTGAGGCCTAGCCGCCCTTGGCCATCGTGTCCTGGATGTTGATGATCGCCGGGGTCAGGATGACGATGAACAGCACCGGCAGGAAGAACAGGATCATCGGCACGGTCAGC
>CAXICH010000318.1:0-1702 GCA_964022245.1 uncultured Alphaproteobacteria bacterium | reverse complement strand
GGTTCATGTGCTGGTTCTGGACCAGGGAGATGCTCTCCAGCCCGCCGCCGACCGCGACCTGCTGACCGTCGACGATCACCTGCTTGGCGGCCGTTGCAATGGCCATCAGGCCGGATGCGCACTGACGATCAATGCTCATGCCCGCCACGCTGGCCGGAAGGCCCGCCGCCAGCGCAATCTGGCGCGCCACATTGGTCGAGGTCGAGCCCTGCTGCAGGGCGGCGCCCATCACCACATCCTTGATCTCGGACGGATCGACGCCTGCCCGTTCGACGGCGTGGCGCACCGCATGGGCGCCCAGCTGCTGGGCCTGGGTGTCGTTGAACGCCCCGCGATAGGCGCGCCCGATCGGGGTGCGGGCGGTCGAGACGATGACGGCTTCACGGGACATGGTGTTCCTCTCCTGAGTGTTCGGCGCAGCTAAGCCCGTGACCCCGCGTCAAGGCAAGGGTTCTTCACGCGCGTGTTAAGAAGGTGGACGTTCAGCCCTTCATCACCGCCTGCAGCTTGCCCAGTTCGATCATGCCCTGGGCTGCGCCCATCTCGGGGACGATCTCGTCCGAGCGGTCGGAGATGGCGTCGAAGCGGGCTGCGACCTGTTCGCGGGCGTCGGCGCCGGTGGCACGGATGCCCTGCGTCAGCGTCACATAGGCGCGCTCGAACCCGCCGGCCCCGGCGGCCAGGATGCAGCGGGTGGGCGCCTCCTCGCTGACCAGATGCACCAGTCCCGGCGACACCAGCTCCGGCCCTAGCTGGTCCAGGGGCAGGGCGGCGCCCAGATCCTCGGTCATACGGGTATGTGCGGTCGGCGCCAGACAGTTGACGCGGATGTCGTTCTTCTGCCCTTCGATGGACAGGGTCTGCATCAGGCCCACCAGTGCCATCTTGGCGGCGCCATAGTTGGACTGGCCGAAATTGCCGTAGAGGCCGGACGAGGATGTCGTCATGACGATCCGGCCATAGTTCTGCAGGCGCATGACCTCCCAGACGGCCTTGGTGCAGTTGACCGCCCCCATCAGGTGGACATCGACAACAAACTTGAAATCGTCGAGGTCCATCTTCGCGAAGGATTTGTCGCGCAGAACGCCGGCATTGTTGACCAGGATGTCGACGCGACCCCAGCGCTCGATGGTGCGGGCGACCATGGCCTCAACCGCCGCGTAATCGGTGACCGAGGCGCCGTCCGCCATGGCCTCGCCGCCCAGGGCCTCGATTTCCCTGACCACGCCCTCGGCGGCGGTTGCCGAGCCGCCGGTGCCATCGCGGGCGCCGCCCAGATCGTTGACGACGAGCTTCGCCCCCCGTTCCGCCAGCGCCAGGGCATGACAGCGACCCAGTCCGCCGCCCGCACCGGTGACGATGGCCACCCTTCCGTCCAGTTCCTGCCGCATCCGGGCGTCTCCCATCTTGGTGAATGGCCTCTCCTAGCAGGAGATTGATGCTCCGGAATGGGGATTTGTGTTGAAATCCGGCCACAGTCAGGCCACCGATGCGTCAATTCCGGAACCCGAACAGCATAATCCCGTTCGGTGCTTGGAGCCGCCCGTGTAAGCAGGGGCACACTGTCAAGTTTGACGATCAGATTTTAGAGGGATGAGCATGAAGGTAAAACTTCTCGCAAGCGTCGCCGCAGCCGGCATCTTTGCCGCAGGTGCGGCTTCGGCTGAGCCGAATGGCTGGTATGGTGCGGTAGACGCGGGCT
>CAXICH010000317.1:0-1723 GCA_964022245.1 uncultured Alphaproteobacteria bacterium | reverse complement strand
GGCCCAGCACTGGACCGAGGCCGCCATGAAACAGCATGAGGAAATGGGCTTCCACGAAGGGTGGGGTCAGTGCGCTGACCAGCTCGGCGAACTGCTCAAGACGCTCTGACCATGGCCGTCGCCGAGGATCTCGCCACCCGCCCGACCCTGCATATGACGCGGGTATTCGACGCGCCCCGCCCGCTCGTCTGGATGGCCTGGACCCGCCCCGAGATGGCCGTTCAATGGATGGGGCCGGTCGAATGGCCGGCCATCAGCGCCACCCAGGATTTCCGAGTCGGGGGCGGATGGCGCAAATGCCTGCGCTCGGTCGAAACGGGCGAGGAGCTCTGGCAGGGCGGCACCTATCTCGAGATCGTCGAGAATGAACGCCTGGTCTTCACCTTCAAATGGGACGAGAGCCATGAGGACGGCCCGCCCGCAGACACCCTCGTCACCGTCATCTTCAGCGACACCGCCGACGGCAAGACCCACATGGACTTCACCCACGCAGGCCTGAAGTCCCAACGCAGTCTGGAAGGCCATCGCCACGGCTGGACCAGT
The DNA here is from genome assembly GCA_964022245.1 of uncultured Alphaproteobacteria bacterium. GTDB lineage: Bacteria > Pseudomonadota > Alphaproteobacteria > Caulobacterales > Caulobacteraceae > Brevundimonas. The sequence continues at coordinate 1,180 of CAXICH010000317.1, read as the reverse complement.
ACGACCGACCGGCTCGAAGCCTGGCTCGCCGCCAACAAGGATTGAAAAGGGGCCCCACCATGAAGATCGTAACCAGCCTGAGCTTCCGCGGCCAATGCCGCGAGGCCTTCGAATTCTACGCAAAGGTTCTGGGCGGAGAGATCACCGCCACCCTGCCCTACTCCGACGGACCGCTCGACATGGAGGTCCCGGAGCACATGAAAGACTGGCTGATGCATGGCTGGCTGCAGATCGGGGATCAGGCGATCATGGGCGCCGATATGGACGTCCAGTGGGCGCCTGGCATCGACAAGCCGAAGAATGGCTTCGACGTCACCCTGCATACCCACGAGGTCGCCGAGGCCCGCCGCTGGTTTGAGGCCCTCTCGGAAGGCGGCAAGGTGGTCATGCCCTTCGGCGAGTCGTTCTGGTCGCCGGGCTTCGGCAGCCTCATCGACCGTTTCGGCATCCCCTGGATGATCAACACCAATCCGGACATGCCGGCCTGAGGCGTCAGACCTTCTCGTTCAGCAGGGCCTGCTGGTAGCCGCTGACCCAGACATTACGAAACCGGCGCGACCGCTCCGCATGATAGATGTGGGCCAGTTCCGCATAGGAGCGGTCGAAGTCGTCATTGACGAAGACATAGTCGAACTCGGCGGCGTGCTCGATCTCGCCCTTGGCGTTGCGGATGCGCCGGTCGATGACATCCTCGGCGTCCTGCGACCGGGTCACCAGACGCCGACGCAGCTCCTCCAGGCTCGGCGGCAGGATGAAGACGCGGACCGCGTCCTCGGGACACCGCCGGGCCACTTCGCGGGCCCCCTGCCAGTCGATGTCGAACAGGACGTCCCGGCCCTCGGCCAGCGCGCGGTCCACCGGCGCCCGCGGCGATCCGTACAGATTGCCGTGCACATTGGCCCATTCCAGAAAGGCATCGGCCTCGATCAGGCGCTGGAACTCGGTCTCGTCGACAAAGTGATAGTCCCGACCCGCCTGCTCGCCCGGGCGGATCGCCCGCGTGGTCATGCTGACCGACAGCTCCAGCCCCCCGTGGTCGGCCATCAGGCGCCGGCACAGCGAGGTCTTCCCCGCGCCCGACGGACTGGCGACGATCAACAGGACACCCCGGCGGGGCATACGCTCATTCGACATTCTGAACCTGTTCACGCAACTGATCGATCGTGGCCTTCAACGCCAG
>CAXICH010000316.1:0-1735 GCA_964022245.1 uncultured Alphaproteobacteria bacterium | reverse complement strand
GCGGCCGGCAAGGGCACCCAGGCCAAGCGGCTGGTCGAGACGCGGGGCATGGTCCAGCTGTCGACCGGCGACATGCTGCGGGCTGCCATCGCGTCCGGCTCGGACCTCGGCCAGACGGTCAAGGGGATCATGGAGCGTGGCGAACTGGTCACCGACGAGATCGTCGTGGCCCTGATCGAGGCGCGGCTGGACGAGGCCGAGGCCGCCGGGGGCGCCATCTTCGACGGCTTTCCCCGTACCGTGGCCCAGGCCCAGGCCCTGGACGCCATGCTGGCCCGTCGGGGCTCGACCATCGACCGGGTGGTCCGCCTGAAGGTCGATGATGAGGCGCTCAAGGCCCGCATCGCCCAGCGCTATGCCGAACAGGGCCGCCCGGACGACAACCCGGAGAGCTTCCGTGTGCGGCTGGAGGCCTACAATCGCCAGACGGCGCCGCTGCTTCCCTATTATGAGGGGCAGGGCAAGCTGGTCGAGATCGATGGCATGGCCTCGATCGACACGGTCGCCGGAAATATCGACACGGTTCTCGCCGACGCCTGATCGCGACAGGCGACCGAAGCGGGTTTCGGGCGTTAAGCTGGGCCGATGGGCCTGTCCTTTTCCTCTCTGTCACCGAGACAACGTCGGGCCTCCCGCTGGAGCGGGGCCATGGTTGTCGCCATCGCCCTGCATGGACTTGTCCTGCTGGCTGTCAGTCGCTCCACACCGGCGCCGCCCGAGGCGCCCCTGCGGACGGTCGATGTGTTCCTCTATTCGCCTGAGCCGCCCCCTCCGCCCCCGCCGCCGCCGGCTGAGCCGGCAGTCGAATCCGGGGGAGGGGCGCCGGCCAGTCCGTCGGTGATCCATCAGCCGCCCGAACCGCCGCCCGAAATCGAGCGCGAGGTTCTCGCCCCGCCGGACCCTGCACCCGAGCCCGCGCCGAACGTCGGCATTGCCCCGCTGCCGACCCCGACCCCGGGGCAGGGCCTCGGTGGCCAAGGGACGGGCACGGGGACCGGCACCGGAGAGGGGACGGGGCCTGGCGCGGGCACGCGGACCGGCCCCCGAAACCTGCGTCAGCCGCGACTGGAGGCGCTGCGGCCCTATCATCCCCGGGAGGCGCTGCGCCGGGGGGTGTCCGGCACGGCCGTGGTCAGCTGCCGGATCCGGCAGGACACCCTGCTGGACCAATGTCGGGTGCTGAGCGAGACGCCCGCCGGACAGGGCTTTGGCGCGGCCGGAATCGCCGCGGCGGTTGCCGAATACCGGTTCCGGCCGGCCATGGTCGATGGTCGTCCGGACTTTGACCTGCGCGCCGTGATAACCATCCGCTTCGGGCGCAATGCACCGTGAAGCGCGCCACAACCGTTGACGGCGCGTGAATCCCCTGTATAAGGCCCGCTTCCGCGAAGGGCGCGACACGCTCCTGGTCTGTTGACCGGAGCGGTTTCTGCGTCTGGAAACGCGTTATTGGAGATATTCGTGGCCCGTATCGCTGGCGTCAACATTCCGACCAACAAGCGCGTTGTGATCGCGCTACAGTACATCCATGGCATCGGCCCCGCGGCCGCCAAGGACATCACCGAAAAGGTGGGCATCGAGGCTGCCCGTCGGGTCAATGACCTGACCGACGCCGAGGTCCTGCAGATCCGCGAGACGATCGACAGCGACCATACGGTCGAGGGCGATCTGCGTCGCGAGACCTCGATGAACATCAAGCGTCTGATGGACCTGGCCTGCTATCGCGGCCTGCGTC
>CAXICH010000315.1:0-1753 GCA_964022245.1 uncultured Alphaproteobacteria bacterium | reverse complement strand
CGACCATGGCCCCGATGGCGATGGCGATGCCGCCCAGCGACATGATGTTGGCGTTGACGCCTTGCAGATGCATCAGGATGAAGGCCGCCAGCACCCCCAGCGGCAGGGTGATAATGGCGACCAGGGCCGAGCGCGCGTGCCAAAGGAACAGGCCGCAAACCAGGGCGACGACGAAGAACTCCTCGAGCAGCTTGGTGCTGAGGTTTTCGATCGCGCGATCGATCAGCTGCGAACGGTCGTAGACCGTCACCACCTCGACCCCGGCTGGAAGGCCGGCCTTGAGGGTTTCCAGCCGCTCGCGCACCGCGGTGATCGTTTCCCGCGCATTTCCGCCCGAGCGCAGGATCACCACGCCGCCGGCCACCTCGCCCTCGCCGTTCAGCTCGGCGATGCCGCGTCGCATCTCCGGTCCGATCTGGACCGTGGCCACATCGCCCAGCTGAACCGGCACCCCGCCGGCAGCCGTGCGGATCGGCACCGCGCGGAAGTCATCCAATGTGGTCAGATAGCCGTTGGCGCGAACGATATATTCGGTCTCGGCCAGCTCCATGACAGACCCGCCGGCCTCGCCGTTGCCCTGCCGGATCGCCGCCACGACCTGCTGATGCGTGACGCCATACCCGGCCAGTTTGGCCGGATCGAGCACCACCTGATACTGCCGCACCATGCCGCCGATACTGGCGACCTCGGCCACGCCCGGGACCGTCTTGAGTTCGTAGCGCAGGAACCAGTCCTGCAGACTGCGCAGTTGCGACAGATCATGCTGACCCGTGCGGTCGACCAGCGCGTATTCATAGACCCAGCCGACGCCGGTGGCGTCCGGCCCCAACGCGGGGCGGGCGGTGTCGGGCAGGCGAGCCTGGACCTGGCTGAGGTATTCCAGCACCCGCGAGCGGGCCCAGTACAGGTCGGTGCCGTCCTCGAACAGCACATAGACATAGCTGTCGCCGAAGAAGGAATAGCCCCGCACCGTTCGGGCGCCGGGCACCGACAGCATGGTGGTCGCCAGCGGATAGGTGACCTGGTTTTCGACGATCTGCGGGGCCTGGCCGGGGTAGGAGGTACGGATAATCACCTGCACGTCGGACAGGTCCGGCAGGGCGTCCACCGGCGTGTTGCGCACGGCCCAGAGGCCGGCGGCGACCAAGGCAAAGGCCGCCAGCAGGACGAGGAAGCGCGCCTTGACCGAGGCGCGAATGATGGCGGCGATCACTGGCCCGCCTCACGACGGGTCAGGCTTCGGATGGTGGGTTTGCCCCCGACCATGTCGAAGGCGAACTCGACCTGACTGCCGACCGCGACCCCTTCAAGCCTGACCGGCTCGGCGAGGGCGAAGGTCATGGTCATCGCCGGCCACTGAAGCGCCGGCACCGCCCCATGAGCCAGGGTGATCGAACGCCCCGCGATCGACTGCACCCGGCCGCTGGTGCGGTAGGTCGCGGGTGCCGAGACGGTCGCTGCCGCCTCACCGGCCGGGGCAATGGGCCGTGCCGTGACGCCCGACAGGCTGGCCTCGGAATCGAACAGGAACTGGCCCGAGGCGACGACCCGCTCGCCCTCGCGCAGACCGGCGAGAATCTCGGTCTGCCCCCCGCCCTCGCGCCCAACCCGGACCTCGGCCGGCTGATAGCGTCCGCCCTCCGCCGCCAGCATCACAAGATTGCGCTGACCCGTTCGGATCACCGCTTCCGACGGCACCAACAGGGCCGGTGTTGTGGAGCCGCCGAAGGTGATCTGTCCGTACATGCCGGGA
>CAXICH010000314.1:0-1882 GCA_964022245.1 uncultured Alphaproteobacteria bacterium | reverse complement strand
GCGGCAAGATGGGCAAGACCGCCCAGGGCGCCGTGTGGCTGAACGCCGAGCAGCTGAGCCCGTATGACTACTGGCAGTTCTGGCGGAATGCGGACGATGCCGACGTCGGCAAATTCCTGCGACTGTTCACCGACCTGCCGCTGGACGAGATCGCCCGGCTGGAAGCGCTGGAAGGCGCCGCGATCAATGACGCCAAGAAGGCCCTGGCCGATGCGGCGACGACCATGCTGCACGGGGCGGCCGAGGCAGAGAAGGCGCGGGCGGCGGCCGAGGGCGCGTTTGAGAGGGGCACGATGTCCGCCGATCTACCGACCGTTGAACTCCCCCGGGACGAGGTGATCGGGGCGATGATTGCCGCTGTGACGGCCAGGGCCGGGCTGACGCAGTCGAACGGCGAGGCCCGCCGCCTGGCCCAGGGCGGAGGCCTGCGGCTCAACGATGAACCGGTTGCCGATGGCGCCCGGTTGATCGAGGCCAGCGATATCAATGCAGACGGCGTGCTGAAGCTGGCCGCCGGCAAGAAGAAGATCGTTCTGGTGAAACCTGTCTGAGGAGACCGAGATGTCCGAGCTTGAAGGCAAACCCGTTCCGGCGTTCGACATGCCGACCGCCGATGGGGACCGGGTCAGTGGCGGGGCGCTGAAGGGCCAGCCCTATGTGCTGTACTTCTATCCCAAGGCGGACACACCGGGCTGTACGACCGAGGGCAAGGACTTCTCGGCGCTGATGGATGACTTTGCCGCGGCGGGCGCCCGGGTGATCGGCGTGTCGAAGGACACGGTCCGCAAGCTCTCCAACTTCAAGGCGAAACACGACCTGACCGTCACCCTGGCGTCGGACGAGGACGAGAGCGTCTGTGAGGCCTTCGGCACCTGGGTCGAGAAGTCGATGTACGGTCGGACCTATATGGGCATCGAGCGGGCCACCTTCCTCATCGATGCGGCCGGGGTGATCCGGGGGCACTGGCCGAAGGTGAAGGTCAAGGGGCATGCAGAGGCGGTACTGGAAGCTGTACGCAGACTCTAGATTCGCGGACGCCCGACAGACCGATCAACTGTACGGCATCTGACACAAGGTTGATGCGCTCCAGATTCGCGAATGCGCCCGGGACGCGAAAACCGGTCTGGGCAACCGCCGTTATTCGCCGAATACGATTCCGAAGAGGGTTAATGCTTCACTAACAGGCTTGAAGCCCCCTGCCCCGTGCCGCATAAAGCGGGCGTTCGGGGGTCTAGAGTATGCGCGACGAAGCAGAAACAACCCGGACAGGATGGCTCCAGCGGTGGTTTCCTGTCCGATACATCTATCTTCGCACGGGCGATGAGGTTCAGGCCTATGCCCTGACGGCCCGCCGCCAGATCCTGATCGGGGTGATGGCCACGGCGGTGCTGGGCTGGGGGGCGATCGCCAGCTGCGGCTTTGTCATCGACATGATCGGGGTCAGCCAGGCCGAGCGCGCTGTCGCCCAGGCCCGGGCTACGTCCGAGCGGGTCAATGCCGACCTGCAGGCCCGCCTTGAGACCGCCGTCGTGCGGATGACGGCCAGCACCGGTTCACTGGAGGAGATGGCCCAGATGGTCGAGCGGCGCCACGCCGCCCTGACCCAGGTGATGAGCACGTTCCGCGGCGTGGACGGGGCCGAGCTGGAGCTGCAGCCCGTCGTCATGAGCGACTCCGACAACCGCACCCCGATCGAGCGGATGGCTGCGGTGCGTATGGATCAGGAGCGGCTGATTGCCCGGGCCGAACAGTTCGCCGAGACCCGGGCCGAACGGCTGCGGCTGGCCTTCCGGCTGGCCGGTCTGAACCCCGCGGCCTACATCGGACAGGGCACGTCGCTGGGCGGGCCGCTGATCCAGGCCGACGACCCCAGCGCGCTGGC
>CAXICH010000313.1:0-1957 GCA_964022245.1 uncultured Alphaproteobacteria bacterium | reverse complement strand
GAGACGATGCCGACCGAGCCCTTCTTGAAAATGGAGCCCGGCATGATGCCGATCTTGCACTCTTCAGGGGTCATGATTCCGGGGCAGTTCGGGCCCAGCAGGCGCGAATTCGACCGGTCGAGGCGCGCCTTGACCCGCACCATATCGGCGACCGGGATACCTTCGGTGATGCAGACGATGAAGGGCACCTCGGCCTCGATGGCCTCGATAATGGCGTCGGCGGCGCCCGCAGGCGGCACATAGATGACGCTGGCGTCAGCGCCGGTGGCGTCGCGCCCCTCGGCTACCGAGGTGAAAATCGGCAGGCTCTCTCCCTCGGATCCGTGCCAGGTCTCGCCGCCCTTCTTCGGGTGGACCCCGCCCACCATTTTCGTGCCGAAATAGCGCAGCGCCTGTTCGGTGTGGAAGGTACCGGTCTTGCCGGTCAGGCCCTGGACGAGGACGCGGGTGTCTTTGTTGACAAGAATGGACATGGGAGACCTGGAGCAGAAGGGCCGCGAGGCGGCGAGCAAGGGTTCGGGGAGGAAGATTGAAGCCGGTTAGCGGGGCTGGGGCCGCATATACATGATCATGATCACGCCGTCGGAGTCACCGGTCATGACGATGCGCATGTTACCATCGCCGGCCAGCTCGAGCAGGGCGTCCTCGCCCAGATCCGACGCAAGCGCGACCTTCCGGCCGTTCTCCATCGTATAGGGATAGCCGCGAAGCTCGGCGTTGCTCATCTCGGCGTTGGGCGTCATGTCCAGCCAGTCGGCGACCGCCCCGTCGATGGCGGCGTAGTCGCCGGGCATCACGCCCACGGCACACACGGCCAGATACAGGTCACCGCCGTCGGTCAGGGTGCCGAGGCCGTCGGTCATATCGCCCGTCATGGCGATCTGGATGCTCTCGCCCCCGAACAGCATGCGGGCCTGCATGTTCTCGAAGGGGGCGTCTCCCCCCATCATCTCGGGCGGCAGGACGTCCCAGCCGGCGGCGTCCAGCCTGGCCATGGCGGCCGAGGCCTGCCCGTCGGTCTCGACACAGGTCGACTGGAAGAGGGCCAGCTGCGGATCCTGGGCGTGGGCCTGGGCCTGGGCCACGGCCGGCGCGAGGGCGAGGGCCACGGCCGTGGCGGCGAGAGACTTCATGATAGACATCTGGGGGCTCTCCAAATCGGAAAAATGCACTATGAACCGTTAAACTAGGGGCGATAGGCCACTAGGCTCATCACTAGGCCCTCGCCGTCAGGTCCTGCAGCCAGAGTGAAAATCTGCCGCTCTGCTACGGCCTTCAGCAGCTCTTCGTCGCTAGCGCCCTCGAGTTCGCGAATAAAGGCCGACCCTTGCAGCGAGAAGGTCCAACTCACATCTCCATCGTTGCGGCCATCGCCCTCGGGGGCCCAACCGATTCGCCGACTCCAGTCCGACACAAGGGCCGGCAGGTCGGGTCCGTCGAAAAGGAACGTGCAGAAATTGTAACTCAGGGAATCTGACCGCGTGGTGCCGATGACCATGAGGTCTGTCATGTCCCTACGAGCTGGGGGACGCGGCTCCCTGAACGCGCGGCGGTTGGCGGTCGATCCAGCTACAGGGTCGGGAATTTCGACCCAGCCAGACTCCAGAACAGCTGCAACAGCAGCTTCTGTGTTCCCTTGAGCGTTGATGCAGACCGTTTCAAACAGGTCCGACGGATCTTGGGCGTACGCTACATCAGCCGCAAAGGCCAAGCACAGTGCCAGGATTGTGGTTTGCAGCCGCTTCATGAAACGATCACCCCACCGCCTTGACGATCTTCTGCGCCGCGTCGTCGAGATCGTCTGCGGCGGTGATGGCGAGGCCGGATTCGTTGAGGATCTTCTTGCCCTCATCGACATTGGTGCCTTCCAGACGGACGACCAGCGGCACCTTGAGGCCCACCTCCTTGACGGCCGCGACCACGCCCTCGGCGATCACGTCACAGCGCATGATGCCGC
>CAXICH010000312.1:0-1986 GCA_964022245.1 uncultured Alphaproteobacteria bacterium | reverse complement strand
GGGTACCACTGGTCCCAGCAGATGCCGACGCCGACCCGGCCGAAGCGCGTGTCCCAGACCTTGAAGCCCGTATCGCCCGGCCGGAAATAGTATTTCTCCTGATAGCCGGGGCCGTCGGGAATATGGCTCTTGCGATAGACGCCCAGCGCCCGGCCGTCGGCATCCAGCATCACCAGACTGTTGAAATAGTGCGGCCCCTCGCGCTCGAAGATCGACACGGGGATCGCCACGCCCAGCTCGGCCGCCACGGGCGCCAGCGCCGTCACACAGGGATGCTCCCGCCACGGATACGCCGTGCCGAACCAGTGCTCCTCCTGCGACACGCAGAAATACGGCCCCTGAAACAGCTCCGACGGCAGGATCACCTGCGCACCCTTCGACGCGGCCTCGCGGACAAAGTCGGTGGTCTTGTCGATATTGGCCTGCATATCCTCGCCATAGGCGGTCTGGATGGCAGCGACAGAAATCGAGCGGGTCATCCGGGCTCCTGTTGTGAAATGCAGTGAAACGACCCGCCACCGGTCAGGATGGCCAGCGACGGCAGGGCGATGATCTGCCGCCCGGAGAACAGGGTCGCCAAGGCCCCGCACGCGGCAGCGGCAGCGGCCTCATCTCCATAGCTCGGCACGATCACCGCGCCATTGGCGATCAGGAAATTCATGTGGCTGGCGGGGATGGGCTCGCCGTCCTCGTCCTCGATCCGGCCGGGCGAGGGAATGCGGATGACCGTCAGGCCCTGGGCCGTCAGCGCGCCGGCGGCGGCGTCATAGACGTCGGCATTGGGGTCGTCCGCGCCCCACCCCACCGGACAGGCGACCACGCCCGGGCCGATGAACCGGGCCAGATTGTCGACATGGCCGTCGGTGTGATCATTCAGCAGACCGTCGCCCAGCCAGACCACCCGCTTGGCACCGAGCGCATCCGACAGGGCGGCCTCGGCCACGGCCTCGGTCCAGCCGGGATTGCGGTTGGAGTTCAGCAGGCACTGGCGCGTCGTCAGCACCGTGCCCCGCCCGTCATGGTCCAGCGCGCCGCCCTCAAGGATAAAGTCATGCCGGTCCAGCGGGGTACCGGATGCCTCGCCAATCTGCGTCGCGACCGTGTCGTCGTGCTCCAGTTCATACTTCCCGCCCCAGCCGTTGAAGCGGAAGGCGGCCGCGCGCGCCGAGGCCTGTCCAAAGATCGGGCCGGTGTCCCTCAACCAGATGTCGCCGAAGCGGCCGTCGATGACGGTCACGCCGTCCACGTCCGCGAACCGGGCCCGTGCCGCCTCCAGCGCCTCGGCCTTGCCGACCATCAGGCGCACCTGTTCGCGGCCCGGCCCCGCCAGCGCGCGCACCAGTCCCTCGACCTCGGCCTGTGCGGCTTCAAGGTCGTCTTCCCACAGCTCGGCATGGCTCGGCCAGCCGACCCACATGGCGCGATGCGGTGACCATTCGGCGGGTACAGGAAATGCGGTCATGCCGGGATCATCCTTCAAACGGGCGGGTCGCACCAGATAGGCACGATCCGCCCCGCCCTCAAGCTGACCCCTCCAGCAGCGAGCGATAGGGCCAAGCCCGCCCTCAGTCAGCGAGGCCCCGCGGGCCGAGCGTGAGGGCAAGAAAAGAAAAAGGGCGGACCGTTTCCGGCCCGCCCTCGATCTTTGATCTGTGACTAAGGCTTAGAAGCTGTAGCGCAGACCCAGACGCACTTCCCAAAGCGACGCACCGGTCACGCGGGACTGGCCGGCGGGCTGGAGGAACTCCTGGAAGACGTACTGGCCGGCACCGTTGCGGTCCACGTCCACCACGCCCTGCGATTGCGGGAACGAAGCCTCGCGCAGGATGCCCCACTCGTCGTTCAGCAGGTTGCCGAGGTTTTCCACGACCACGAAGGCCGAGGTGCGGTGACCCGACATCAGGCCCGGCAGCTCCTGTTCGATGCGCAGATCGAACTTGCTCCACCAGCCGCTCTGGACGGCGTTGCGGGGCATGGTCGAACCGG
>CAXICH010000311.1:0-2013 GCA_964022245.1 uncultured Alphaproteobacteria bacterium | reverse complement strand
CGGTTCATTGCCCGCTAACCCTCTTTCGGGCACATAGAACGGATGGCGAACGAACCGACTCGCATACTGGGGCTGGACCCGGGCCTGCGGCGCACCGGATGGGGCGTGGTGGTGGCCGAAGGGTCGCGGCTGCGCTGGATCGCCCATGGCGTGGTCAGCCCGCCCGAACGGGCGCCGTTCAGCGAGCGACTGCTGCACCTGCTGGAGGCGGTCGGCGAGATATGTGCGGCCCACAGCTGCAACGAGGCGGCCATCGAGGAGGTGTTCGTCAATATGAACCCGGCCTCCACGCTGAAGCTGGGCCATGCCCGGGCAGCGGTCATGCTGGCCCCGGCGCGCTGTGGACTGAGCGTCGCCGAATATGCGCCCAACCTTATCAAGAAGGCGGTGGTCGGGGCCGGCCATGCCGACAAGAGCCAGATCGCCTTCATGGTCAAACGCCTGTTGCCGGCGGCGGGGGATGTGACGGCCGATGCCGCCGATGCCCTGGCAGTCGCCATCACCCACGCCCAGCTGCGCAAGCGGGCTCTTCTGGCGGGGGCGGCATGATCGGCAGACTGCGCGGGGTGCTGGCCGAGGTCGAGCTCGACCATTGCCTGATCGACTGTATGGGCGTGGGCTATGTTGTGGCGTGCGGGGCGCGGACGCTGGGCCGGATGCCGGCGCCGGGCGACGAGGTGACCCTCTATATCGAAAGCAGCTGGTCGGCGGAGAACGGCCCGCGCCTGTACGGATTTCTGACCCGGGACCACCGGGGGGCCTTTACGACCCTGACCGGCATCCAGGGCGTGGGGCCGAAGGCGGCCCTGTCGGTGCTGGACGTGCTGCCGCCGGGCGAGCTGGCGGCCGCGGTGGCGCGCGAGGACAAGGCCGCCGTGGCGCGGGCCAATGGCGTGGGGCCCAAGCTGGCGCTGCGCATCGTGACGGAGCTTAAGGGCAAGCCGCTGGGCGCGGGCGGACTTACGGCCACCGGCGGTTTGGCGCCGGGCCCCGCGCCTGTCGCGGTGCCTTCGCTGACCGGCGAGGCAGTCGCCGCCCTGCTGGGTCTCGGCGTGGTCGAGGTCAACGCCCGCCGGGCGGTCGATCAGGCGCTGATCCGCTTGGGCGAGGAGGCGGACCTGTCGGCCGTCATCCGCGCGGCCCTGCAGGAGTTGGGGCGATGACCGACGAGCGTATCCTGTCGGGCGATGCGGCACCGGGTGAGGTCTATGACCGCGCGTTGCGGCCGCAGACGCTGGACGAATTCGTCGGCCAGCCGCAGGCCAAGGGCAATCTCAAGGTGTTCATCGACGCCGCGCGCGGGCGGGGCGAGTCGCTGGACCATGTGCTGCTGTTCGGACCTCCGGGTCTGGGCAAGACAACGCTGGCCCAGATCGTGGCGCGGGAGCTGGGTGTGGGGTTCCGGGCGACCTCGGGGCCGATCCTCGCCAAGGCCGGGGATCTGGCGGCCATCCTGACCAATCTGGAGCCGCGCGATGTGCTGTTCATCGACGAGATCCACCGGCTGAACCCGGCGGTCGAGGAGATCCTGTATCCGGCCATGGAGGACCATGTGCTGGACCTGATCATCGGCGAGGGGCCGTCGGCGCGGTCGGTGCGGATCGATCTGGCGCCGTTCACCCTGGTGGGGGCGACGACTCGGGCGGGCCTGCTGGCGACGCCGCTGCGCGACCGGTTCGGCATTCCGCTGAGGCTGGAATTCTACAGCCCCGAGGAGCTGGTGAAAGTGATCATGGGGGCGGCCCGCAAGATGGGGGCGGCGGTGGCCGAGGATGGCGCGCGCGAGATCGCCACCCGGTCGCGAGGTACGCCGCGCGTGGCCGGACGGTTGCTGCGCCGGGTGCGCGACTTTGCCGACGCCGAAGGCGCGACGTCCATCGACCGGCTTGTGGCCGCGCGGGCGCTGGCGCGGCTGGAGGTCGATGAAGCCGGGCTGGACAGTCTGGACCGGCGGTTCCTGAAGGCCCTGATCGAGAACTATGGCGGCGGGCCGGTCGGCATGGACACCCTGGC
>CAXICH010000310.1:0-2052 GCA_964022245.1 uncultured Alphaproteobacteria bacterium | reverse complement strand
GGCGCGAACACCAGCCGCACATCGTCATAGCGGCGGAATTTGTAGAGGGCGTACTGACCGCCACGATAGAAGCTGATGACCTGGCAGTTCATCTTCTCGTCGCCGCCACAGGCCTCGGCCTGGATCGCCCGGATCTCGGCAGTGCGCGCCTGGGTGAAGGCCTGGCCTTCGAGGCCCTGACCGGCGGCCAGCACCCGGTCGGTGACGTCGACGATCTCCATCAGCACATCGGCGGTCTGGCCGGGGCAGGTCTTTTCCTCTTCGCGGCTGGCGGTCATCCAGCCGTCCTGCACATAGTCGTTCTCGGCCGTGGACAGTTCCTGCACGCACGACACCACGCAGTGATGATTGGTCAGGATCAGCCCCTCGCCCGAGACGAACGAGGCCGAACAGCCCTGCAGGCGCACCGAGGCCAGCCGCACCCGGTCCAGCCACGCCTGATCGATATTGGTGCCGTACTGGGCGTTGACGCGAGCGATGGGGAAGTTGTCGAAGGTCCACATGCCCTCGTCCGCCTGCACCGGGGTGCCGGGCATCAGGGTCAGGGCCGCGCCCAGTCCAAGGGCGGCAAGCGAGGCGGTCACCGAAGCGGCGAAGCGAAGCGGGCGGAGGGTCATGGGGTGTTTCCTGGATGGTTCTGGGGCCGTAGGCCGTCCCTGTGGCCAGAGTTAAACCGCCCGGGGGCCTGTCGTCCATGCCGATCACGGCGGGGTGAAGACGACCCTTACCCCGATTTAACTTGGCCTCACGCCTCATGGCCTTCAGAACCGGGCCAACGTCAGGGGTTTGGCACCACATATGTCGCTTGCACTCTCAACACTGCTGTATGAATGGCGCCGCTACATGGCGGCCGTGATGGCGCTGGCGCTGTCCGGCCTGCTGGTGCTGGCCATGACCGGTGTCTTCATCGGCATCGGCAAGGGCTTCACCGCGACCATCGAGCGCTCCAGCGCCGACATCATCATCATGCAGCCGGGCGCCACGAGCCTGATGGGCGGCCCGTCGGGTGTGCCGCGCCGCTTCATTCCCCTCGCCTATCGCAATCCGCAGGTGGTAGAGGTGCAGCCGCTGGACGGTTCCGGCGGCTCCTTCCAGTCGGTCCGGAATGTCGATCCGACCATGTCGCAGGCCGAGCGGGCGCGTCAGCGCGCGCCCCGTCAGGAATATGTGCAGGCCAGCGTCATCGACACCACGCCCGGTTCCGTCACCATTCCGACGGACTATTCCCCGGAGCTGGTCGACGCCCTGCGCCAGCCCTACACCGTCGCCATCGACGAGACCGCCACGGCCAAACTGGGCGTCGAGCTCGGCGACAAGGCCCTCTTCAATGGCCAGACCGTGACCGTGGTCGGCATCACGCGCGGCTATCCGAACATGATGGGGTCCACCATCGTCATGTCCCGGGACACGCTGCGCATGCTCGGTCGGGCCGATACCGGAACGCGCGTCGGCCCCCTGATGGTCAAGCTGCGGGATCCCGCCCAGGCCGAGATTGTCGCGGCCCAGCTGAACACGCAGGGTGCCGGCCAGTGGAAGGCCTGGACCCGTCAGGAACTGGCTGATGCCAATGCCGGTGCCATGTTCGAGGAAGGCATTCTGGTGATCATCATCGGCGGCTGCGTCGTGCTGGGCACCATCATCGGCGTGGCCATCACCTGGCAGACCCTGCGGGGTGCCATCATGGCCAACATCAAGGAGTTCGCCTCGCTGCGGGCCCTCGGCGTCGGCATGGGCTCGCTGCGCCGCATCGTCATGGAGCTGAGCTTCTGGGTCGGTCTGGTCGGGGTGGCTGCGGCCATCGGCCTGACGTGGCTGGTGCAGCAGCTGGCCCTCGCCAACGCCGTCATCATCGCCCTGCCGTTCGGGCTGCTGGTCTTTGTCGGCGGCGGACTGATCATTATCGCCATGCTGTCGGGTCTGCTGTCGATGGGCGTCCTCAAGAACAGCCAACCCGCGGACCTGCTGCGATGAACGCCACACGAACCCACGGAAAGCATGGCGACTTCGCGATCGAGGCCAAGGGTCTGGTCAAGCGGTTCAAGTCGGGCAAGG
>CAXICH010000309.1:0-2067 GCA_964022245.1 uncultured Alphaproteobacteria bacterium | reverse complement strand
TGGCGACTGCTGGACCAGGCCCACAGGGACGGCAAGCGCATCCTGTTCGAGGGCGCGCAGGGGTCACTGCTGGACGTGGACCACGGCACCTACCCCTATGTCACCAGCTCGAACACAGTTGCGGGCCAGGCGGCGGCGGGTTCGGGCCTTGGCCCGCGTTCGGTCGGCTATGTGCTGGGGATTGTGAAGGCCTATACCACCCGGGTAGGCGAGGGGCCGTTCCCGACGGAACTGTTCGACGAAGACGGGCGCCGGATCGCGGATCGCGGCCGGGAGTTCGGCACGGTAACAGGCCGCCCGCGGCGCTGTGGCTGGTTCGATGCGGTCCTGGTGCGCCAGTCGATCGCCATCAACGGCATGCACGGGATCGCCCTGACCAAGCTGGATGTGCTGGACGGGTTCGAGACGCTGAATATCTGCACCGGCTATCGGGTCGGGGGGGAGACGCTGGACTATCTGCCCGCCGGGCTGAAGGCCCAGGCCGAGGTCGAGCCGATCTATGAGTCGGTCGAGGGCTGGTCCGAGAGCACCCAGGGCGCCCGGTCGTGGAAGGACCTGCCGGCGGCGGCGATCAAATATGTACGCCGTATCGAGGAACTGATCGGGGCGCCCGTGGCGCTGCTGTCGACCAGTCCGGAGCGGGATGACACCATCCTCATGCAGGACCCCTTCCACGGCTGAGGGCAAGTCCCGCATTTCAATGGGACTTTAACGCGTTTCCGCTAGGCATCGGGGGTTCGTTTCGCGAGGTCCCTGCGTGCATATCACTGACCGACGTTTTCTGGCGCGTCTCGAGCCTACAGTCGGCCGGGTGCTGATCGTTGATCCCAACGCCCATGCCGCACGCCTCATCACCGACCTGATGAAGAGTCTCGGGGCGCGGGAGGTGGTGGTCGAGCCGAGCGAGGCGCGCGGCCTTCAGGTTGCGGGCGCGCTGGATCCGGGCCTGATTTTCACCGAACGGGCGGGGCCCCTGCTGGATGGTGAGAGCTTCACGCGCACTCTACGCCGGTCGCATATGGCGTGCCGACGGGTCCCGGTGATCATGGTGACGTCAGACGCCACGGCCACGACCATCAAGGGCGCGCGCGACGTCGGCGTTCATGAGTTTCTGCGCAAGCCTTTCACCAGTGCCGACCTGATCAAGCGGGTGGAGAACGTCGCGCTCAAGCCCCGCGACTGGGTCGAGGGCGTCAGCTACGTCGGACCGGATCGTCGGCGGTTCAATTCTGGCGAGTACGCCGGCCCGAGCAAACGCAAGAGTGACCGCGCCATAGGGGCGGAGGCTGAAGCCCTGGCGACCCGCGACCAGGCCATGAAAATTCTGGCGGCAGCGCTGGACCAGTTCGACAATGATCCGCCCCAGGCCGTACGGGCCATCCGGCAGCAGGCGGAGACCCTCAAGGCGCTGGCGCTCAAGATCGCCGACACCCGGCTGGTCGTTGCCGTCGGCGCGCTGGAAGTCACCCTGGCCCAGGGCGGGACCACCAAGGCGAGCGTCGCCGCGCCTATCGGCCAGCTCCTCGCCCTGCCGAAACCGGCAGAGAGTCTGAAGAAGGCCGGCTAGGCGCGACCGCGACGCCGATCAGGCGTCGACCAGATTGCGCTCGGTGGCCGCGGCCTGCATCGCCTTCTGCAGCTTTTCGAAGGCCCGGACCTCGATCTGGCGCACGCGCTCGCGACTGACACCGTACTGGCCCGCCAGTTCCTCGAGCGTGACCGGGTCGTCCTTGAGACGGCGCTCGGTCAGGATGTGCTTTTCGCGGTCCGTCAGCTCTTCCATGGCTTCCTGAAGCAGGCCCATGCGCAGGGACTTTTCCTCGTTGTCGGCGAGGGCGGTCTCCTGCGAGACGGCCGTGTCGTCGGACAGCCAGTCCTGCCATTCGCTTTCGCCATCCGCACGGAGAGGCGCATTAAGCGAGGCGTCGCCCCCGAGGCGGCGGTTCATATTGGTGACCTCTTCCTCGCTCACGCCCAGTTTGGTGGCGATGGCGGAGAGGTGTTCCGGGTGGAGGTCGCCGTCCTCGAAGGCCGAGATCTGGCTCTTGGCCTTGCGCAGGTTGAAGA
>CAXICH010000308.1:0-2076 GCA_964022245.1 uncultured Alphaproteobacteria bacterium | reverse complement strand
CCCAGCTTGGAGGTCGCCGTCAGGATCGAGAACAGCAGGCCCGTCCGGTCCTCGCCCTGCTCCAGCCGCACCTGATCGGCGACATCCGCCATCATGGCCCGCAGCAGCAGGTCTCCCGAGGCAAAGGCCAGCCCGACCAGCGCCACCATCAGCCCGGCCACCACCACCTCGGCCCTGCCCAGCCCCGCCGCCTCGGCCAGCGGCACCAGCACCGGCCCGGCAAAGGCCGCCAGCAGCAGGGTCGCAGCGAAATAGACGCAGGCCAGGATCAGCGCGCCATGCTTGCCCATCCGCACGGCCAGAGCGCTCCACAGCGGTGCCCCGGCCAGCCCGGCCACGAAATAGACCAGCAGCAGGATCGAGGTCTCGGCCCGGGCGAATCCCTGCACCGCCTCGAAGAAATAGAAGAACAGCGCACCGACCACTCCGCGGGCAATGCCCAGCATCAGATCTGCGGTCAGCAGGCGTTGCAGCACCGGCAACTTGAACAGCGACAGATAGGCGAACCGGGCCCCCTTGTCGGGGCTGGGGGTCGTCCTGGGCTCGGGCGTGAAGGCAAAGGTGATGGCCAGCGTGAGGGGCAGGGCCACGATGATGAACCACCCCTGCCAGCGCACGGCCGACGCATAGTCGCCGAGGCCCAGATTCTGCACCAGGGCCGGGATCAGCAGCACCACCAGCACGCCCACGATATTGGCCGTCTGCCACCAGCCATAGATACGCGACCGCTGGTCATAGTCACTGGTCAGGGTCGAGGCCCAGCTGACCTGCGACAACAGGCTGACGGAAAAGCCGAGCGACATGACGATCAGCCAGATCGCCAGATAGGCGCCGCCTGCGCCGGGGCTGACCATGAACAACATACCGACCGCCAGCATCAGCACCGGCGAGGCCATCCCCATCCACAGGCGATAGCGGCCAAAGCGGCTGTGGGTCCGGTCAATGACCATGCCCAGCGCCGGGTCGACAAAGATGTCGGCCAGCCGGATGACAAGAAAGATCACCCCGACCAGCGCCAGATCGACGCCGACATGACTGGCGTAGAACTCGGGCAGGGTCACATAGACGGGCAGGCCCAGCGCGGCATAGGGCAGACAGGCGGCGGAAAAGGCGGCCAGCGTCCGGTTCGGCAGGCGTTTGGCGGGCGAGGGGGCAAACGTCATGAAAATCCGCTCGGTCAAGGCGCGACTCGACCGCGCTGCCTGTCATACCGCGAATCCGCGTGTCGCGAGTGTCCTCTTGCTCTCGGGCCCGACGTCAGGCTTCCTCTGGCGATGACGCGGATTGTGACCCTGTTGGCTGTTCTCCTGATCGCCCTGGGCGTGGCGCGCCCGGCCGAGGCCCAGGAGGATTGCCGTGGGCGTCCCGGATTCGCGGGGATCGCCCTGGCCAATGGCTATTCCGTCGACTGGCTGATTTGGCGCCCGTTCGACCAGGCGGAGCGCGGCTGGCTGGCCTACCTCCCGCTGATTTCGCGGGAGCTCGCGACCCGCTGCACGCCCGACACCCCGGGCTTTGCCATGGCGCTCGCCGGCTTCCAGAAACGCCATGACCTTGTCGCCAACGGCCTGTTCACCCGCGACACCTTTCAGGTGTTCAAGGGGCTGTGGCAGGAGCGACGCCCCTTCGTGATGGCCCGGGTCGCCGACATCTGCCCCGACCCGCCGGCCCAGAGCGAGCTGGGCTATCTCGATCCCACCGAAGAGCATGCCGACCGCATGGTGCGCCTGCTTCAGTATGACGTGCTCAATGCCTACCGGCTGATGGTGCGCGCGGCCCGTGCCGAGGTGCCCGAGATTGCCGACAACCCTGAACTGCTGCAGATCTTCTCCAGCTATCGCGATCCCGAGGCCGACGCCGCGCGTTGCGCTCGCGAGGGCAACTGCGACGGTCTGCGCCGGGCGGTCTGCTCGCCCCACCGCACCGGCACGGCGATCGACATCTACGTCGGTCATCTGGCCGGGCACGGGGTCGACTCGACGCGCTGGGCCAACCGGCGTCACCAGACGCGCGGCCCGGCTTATCGCTGGCTGGTCGAGAATGCGCACCGCTTCGGCTTCGTCCCCTATGTCTATG
>CAXICH010000307.1:0-2117 GCA_964022245.1 uncultured Alphaproteobacteria bacterium | reverse complement strand
ACCATGGCGCCGTTGATCAGCACATAGAGGGCGAAGGTGGCGGTCACCCCGGCGGTGGCCAGCCGACCGAAATGGCTGTGAGAGAGCGAGGCGATCCGCAGGGAGATCAGGATCACGCCGAGGTAGCAGAGCAACATGCCGAACGAGCCGACGAAGCCAAATTCCTCGGACACGGCGGCGAAGATGAAGTCGGTGTGGCGTTCCGGCAGGAATTCCAGCTGGCTCTGGCTGCCGAGGCCATAGCCCTTGCCCAGCAGACCGCCGGAGCCCATGGCGATCTTGGACTGCATGATCTGATAGCCCTCTCCCGAAGGATCGGCTTCCGGGTTGAGGAAGGTCAGGACGCGCTCGCGCTGATAGTCGTGCATGACGAACTGGATGAAGGGCCAGATGCCGGCCGCCACCGCGCCGCCCGCCGTCACGATGATCTTCCAGCTGAGACCGGACGCGAACATGATGGCCGCCCCTGCCATGCCGAGCAGCAGGGCGCTGCCGAGGTCGGGCTGGTGGGCAACGAGGGCGAACGGCGCCCCGATCATCAGGGCCGGATAGATCAGCTTCCAGTGAAAACGCGCTTCCTGGGCCGTGGCCCCGTGATACCAGCGGGCCAGCGCCAGAACGAGCGCGATCTTCATCAGCTCGGATGGCTGGATGCGGGTGACACCGAGGTCCAGCCACCGGGTTGCACCCATGGCCGTATAACCCAGCCCCGGTATCTCGATCGCCGCCAGCAGCAGCAGCGAGCCGAAATAGGCTGGATAGGCCAGGTGGAACCACCACTTCAGGTTCACCATCGACAGAACCAGCATGACGGCCAGACAGACGCCAAACCGGATCAGGTGTTTGGCGGCCCACGGTTCCCACGATCCCTGGGCCACGGAATACAGCATGGCGGCGCCCATGCCGGCGATGGCGCACAGCAACAGGAGCAGACGCCAGTCGACCTGGGCAATCTTGACGCTGAGCCGGTCGCGCTCGCCGGGGCGGGTCAGGGCCGAGGCGGTCATTGCGGATCCGCAAGATAGGGTTGCGGTCCCGCCAGGTCCTGGGGCGCGGGCGGATCCGGTGTGACCGGCACAGGCTCGGCGGCGGCGGCGGGGCTCGATTCGGCCGTAGTCGGCGGCGGGGGGGCCGCGCCTTCGTCCACGACGGGGCCCGCCTCGGGCTCGGGCGGCAGGGGCCGCTCGATACGAGCGCGCATGTCGGGATCCTTGAGCAGGGCCACCTTCATGACCTCGCGGGCGCGCGGCGCCGCGTCGGCCGATCCGCCCGCCGGGGCATGCTGGATGATCAGGGCGATGGCATAACGGGGCGCGTCGTGCGGGGCGAAGGCGACGAACAGGGCGTGGTCCCGGCGGCTCCAGACCGCATCACGCGGTCCGCGCGAGCCCGACCCATAGTCGCGGGACTGGGCGGTCCCCGTCTTGCCCGCCATGAGGATATCACCCAGGCCAAGCTGGGAGGCGCGATAGCCCGTACCGGTCACATCGTTGGCCACCGCGGTCATGCCCGCCCTCACGATGTCGAGGTGTTCGGTACTGAACGGCAGATCGGGAAAATCGGTCTTGGCATAGGGTTCACCGTCGATCGATTTGATCAGACGCGGCTGGACGGCCTTTCGCCCGTTGGCGAGGCGCGAGGTCATCACCGCCAGCTGCAGGGCATTGACGGACAAGGCCCCCTGCCCGATCGCGACCGAGAGGGTCTCGCCCGGATACCATTTGGGGTCATCATCCCAGCTGGTCGCCTCGGTATATTCGCGCTTCCACTTCTGGGAGGGCACGACGCCTGCGGACTGACCGGCGATGCCGATCTCATAGGTGTGGCCAAAGCCCAGATCCTCGGCCACCCGCGCGATGCGATCGACGCCCGCACGATTGCAGAGGTGGTAGAAATAGGTGTCGCACGAGTTCTTGATGGCATTGTGCATGTCCATCGCGCCGTGACCGCCTGCCTTCCAGCAGCGGAACGTCCGGGCGCCGAAGCGGTACCCCCCGGTGCAGACCACGCGCTCGCCGGGGTCGATCCCGGCATCCAGGAAGGCCAGGGCCGTGGTCATCTTGAAAGTCGAGCCCGCCGGGAAGGTGCCGTAGATGGCCTTGTCCAGCAGGGGCCGC
>CAXICH010000306.1:0-2128 GCA_964022245.1 uncultured Alphaproteobacteria bacterium | reverse complement strand
TGGCGAGCGAGACGACGGCGATGACCGATCCGGACCGGATCTGGACCGAGGCGGCTGTGCGGCTGCGATCGGAAATCGGCGACGGACCGTTCAGCTCCTATATCGCGCCCTCCGCCGTCCGCATGGACAGCGCGGGCCAGCTGATCCTGGTCACGCCGACGGCCTATGCCCGCGACTGGGTGCGCAAGAACGCGCTGCGTCGCGTCAATGAACTCTGGCTGGGGCTGGACGGCCTGTCGCGTCGCCTTGAGGTTCGCTGCCGGGCCGAAATGGGGTCGGTGCCGCCGGCCTCGGCTATGCAGGGTGCGCCTGCTGGCCCCGCCGCGCCGTCAGCCGGGTTCCAGCCCATGCCGGCCCCGACGGTCGGCCCCGTCGCCGACGGCCCGCGCGCCGTGCGCGCGGCCGGTCTTCAGGATCGCCTGACGTTTGACGGCTTTGTCGAGGGGCACGGCAATGCCTTCGCCCTGGCGATTGCCAGACAGGTCGCGGCCTGGGCCGACGGCCATTTCAATCCGGTCTTCCTGTGCGGCCCCTACGGGTTCGGCAAGACCCACCTGCTGAACGCCATCGCCTGGGAGGCCCAGCGCCTGCGGCCCGAGGCCCGGGTCGTCTATCTGACGGCCGAGCGCTTCCTGTCGACCTTCGTGAAGGCCATGCAGGACCGCCAGACCGCCGCCTTCAAGGACAGTTTGCGTAACGCTGACATGCTGCTGATCGATGATGTGCAGTTCGTTGGCGGCAAGACCTCGACCCAGGAAGAACTGCTGTCGACCCTGACGGCCCTGATCCAGGACGGTCGCCGGGTGGTGCTGTCGGCCGACCGGCCGCCGCTGGCCCTGACCGAGATTGAGCCGCGTCTGCGCGGACATATGGCCTCGGGCCTGACCTGCCCCATTGAGCCGGGTGACCGGGCGCTGAAGCTGGCCGTGGCCCGCAACCGGCTGGAGGCCCTGTCGCGTCTGGGCGTGGTCGACGGCGTGATCGGCGATGCCGTGCTGGAACATCTGGTGGACCGGACGCCGGGCTCGATGCGCGAGCTGGAAGGCGCGGTCACGACCCTGGCGGCGGTGTCGGGCGGGCGGCTGTCGGCCCTGACCGTCGAGGATACGCAGAAGCTGCTGGGCGCGGCCCTTCGCGGGGGCCCCGAGCGCCGCATCACCGTCGACGAGATCCAGAAGACGGTCTCCGAACATTTCAACCTGAAACAGGCCGACCTGCTCAGCGAGCGCCGCACGCGGGCAGTGGCCCGTCCGCGCCAGATCGCCATGTATCTGTGCAAACAACACACGACCCGATCCTATCCCGATATCGGCCGGCGCTTCGGTGGGCGGGATCACACGACGGTCCTGCACGGGGTGCGCAAGATCGACAGCCTGCTGGCCACCGACGAACAGATCGCCCGCGACGTCGAGACCCTGACCCGCAAACTGCGCGGATAGGGCCCTCCGGGGCGGGGCAGGGGCCCATCCACACCCTTATCCACACCTGCCGTCAGGGTTGGCGAGGGCGGCGCGGTTGATGTTCACGCCCTTTCTTGCTCTGGCCGCGCGATACGCTAGTGTCCAAGGCCCTTCTTTCTCGTGGCGTCCGTTGAGTCGCCGCGTCCGGGCGAGACGACATGCAGCTGACTATCGAACGATCCGCGCTCCTCAGGGCTCTCAGCCACGTCCAGAGCGTTGTCGAACGCCGCAACACCATTCCGATCCTCGCCAATGTGCTGCTCAGCGCAGGCCGGGACCGGCTGTCATTCTCGGCCACCGACCTCGACATGGAAATGGTCGACGAGGCCGAGGCGGTTGTCCAGATCGAGGGGCAGATCACCGCCCCCGCCCACACCCTGTATGAAATCGCCCGCAAGCTGCCCGAAGGGGCCGAGGTGTCGCTGGTCTATTCGGGCGACGATCCGCGCCTGACGGTTCAGGCCGGCCGGTCGAAATTCAACCTCCCGGTCCTGCCGGCGGGCGACTTTCCGGTCATGTCGACCGAGGCGGGCGGGTCGCGCTATTCGCTGGCCAAGGAAGACCTGATCCGGCTGATCGACAAGACCCGGTTCGCGGTCTCGACCGAGGAAACCCGCTACTATCTGAACGGCCTCTATCTGCACACGGTGGCCGAGGACGGCGTGCCC
>CAXICH010000305.1:0-2155 GCA_964022245.1 uncultured Alphaproteobacteria bacterium | reverse complement strand
GCGACGAAAAGATGGGGGTGGTCGAGACCCCGCACCTGGGCATGGAGCACCAGACGATCAACGCCTATGGCAACCAGTACCGCAAGGATCACGAGGGCTATGACTGGCTGCTGCAGCACGAGCTGGCGCATGAGTGGTTCGGCAACCAGCTGACCAACGTCAATTGGGACGACATGTGGCTCCACGAGGGCCTGGGCACCTATATGCAGCCCCTCTACACCCGCTGGCTGAACGGCGAGCAATACTATCAGGCCGCGCTTCTGGAGCAGCGCCTGGGTCTGGCCAACCGCTTCCCCGTGGTGTCGGGCAGCGCCCTGACCGAGGAACAGGTCTATGAGGGCGACCAGGGCCCCGGCAATGACATCTACTACAAGGGCTCGCTGATCATGCACTCGCTGCGCATGCTGATCGGCGATGAGGCCTTCTATGAATCGGTCACCCGGCTGGTCTATGGCCGCCCCGATCCGCAGCCCGGCAATTTCGAGCCGCGCTATGCCTCGACGCCGGACTTCCTCGCCATCGTCAATGAGGTCACCGGCCAGGACCTGGGCTGGTTCTTCAACGGCTATCTGTATCAGGCGGCCCTGCCCGATCTGGTGTCGCGCCAACAGGGGGACCGGTTGATGCTGGAATGGGTGGTCGGCGACGGCAGCGCCTTCCCCATGCCGGTCGAGGTCTCGGTCGACGGCCAGGTCCAGACGGTGGCCATGACCGGCGGGCGGGGTGAGGTTCGCGGCGTCGGCCCGCACAGCCATGTGCTGATCGACCCTGAGAACAAGGTGCTGCGCCGCCTGGACAATATCGATGAGTTCGTGGCCTGGCGGGCGACCCAGCGTCGGCGGTAGGCCGCTTCAGGCTCGCGCCACACTGACGGACTGGTTGATCATCCGGCACGGGCCGTTGGTCGACAGGAAGGCGATGTCGACGGCGTCCCGGCCGCTGGCGATCCGCACCAGACCCTCGACGGGGGCAAGGCCCGTCGGGTCGACCAGCCACCAGCCGCCGGACAGATAGACCTCGAACACCGCGTGAAAGTCCGGCGGATCCAGATCGAGGGCATAGGCGCTGACGGCACGCGCCGGAATGCCCGAGGCCCGGCACATGGCCATGCCCAGATGGGTGAAATCGCGACACACCCCGGCGCGGTCGAGGAAGGTGTCGGCGGCCGTCGTCTGGGGCGTGGAGACGCCGTGGGTATAGGCGATATTGGCCTTGATCCAGTCGAGGATCGCCAGCACCTGGGCGCCGCCGGCCTCGGACCACTGGTTGCCGACGAACCGCTCAAAGCCATCGGACGGGCAATAGCGGCTGGGCCACAGATAGGTCAGGGTCTCGCCCGGCAATTCGGTCCAGCTGTGCTGATGCGCCGTGGGCGGCAGACGCTTGAGCGTGCCGTTGTCGATCACTGCCTCATAGACCAGACGGACGTCCCCGGAGAGGCAGGCCCGCAGCGTGCGGGAGCCGTAGTCGGGCGTGGTGTGGGCGATCAGTTCGACGCCCGGGGGGCCTTCCAGCCGCTCTTCCAGAATGGTCTGGCCCGGCCAGCGGGCGGCCTGGATCAGATAGATGGCATCCGTCGGCGCGTCGAAGCGATAGGTCAGTTCGGAGCGTATGCGCAGCTTCATGGACCGGTCCGGGGCGGGGGCCGCCCGGATGGGCCGCCTGCGCGCCCTGCCTAGGACAAAGCGCGCGCCAGAAACAGACCGCAGGACCTATGGTTCCAGCTCGATGTCCCAGTAGAGATAGTCGAGCCAGCTGTTGTGCAGATAGTCGGGCGGGAAGCGACGTCCGGCGTCCTGCAACTGCCACGCGTTCGGTCGCCGGGGGGCGTGACGAACCGGCATGCCCGCCTGAAGCGGCGTGCGGCCGCCCTTTCTCAGATTACAGGGCGGGCAGGCGGCCACGATATTTTCCCAGGTCGTGCGGCCGCCGTGGGACCGCGGCACCACATGGTCGAAGGTCAGCTCGCCCGCATGGCCGCAGTACTGACAGGCGAAACCGTCGCGCAGGAAGACGTTGAAGCGGGTGAAGGCGGGCGAACGATCCTGATCGATATAGGTCTTCAGCGACACCACACTGGGCAGCTGGAATTCCATCGACGGGCTGCGGACGACCTTGTCATAGACCGAGACCACATCGACCCGGTCCTGCCAGA
>CAXICH010000304.1:0-2168 GCA_964022245.1 uncultured Alphaproteobacteria bacterium | reverse complement strand
GATCGGCCGGTCGTCATCGTCACCGGCTCCAGCGGGTTCATCGGCTCGGCCCTGGTCAAACGTCTGGCCAAACGGTTCCGGGTGATCGGTTTCGACCGCGACCTGCCGCCCCATCCGCCCGCTGACGCCGAATGCGTCTGCATCGACCTGGCGGATGACGCGAGCGTCGAGGCGGCGTTCGACCGGGTGCGGACGGGATACGGTCGCAAGATCGCTTCGGTCATCCATCTGGCGGCCTTCTTCGATCTCAGTGGCAAACCCGATCCGCGCTACGAGGCGGTGACAGTGCGCGGAACCGGCCGCCTCCTGGACGCTCTCCAGGCCTTCGACGTCGAGCAGTTCGTCTTCTCCAGCACCATGCTGGTGCACCAGCCGACGGAGCCGGGCCGGCCGATCGACGAAACCGCGCCTCTCGACGCGAGTCTGCCCTATCGCGAATCCAAGGTTCTCACCGAGGCCTTGATCCGCGAAAAACGCGGCAAAATTCCCGCCGTCTTCCTGCGGCCGGCCGGGATCTATGACGACGGCGGTCACTCTGCCTTCCTGGCCCAGCAAATCGCCCGCATCTACGAGAAACGGGCCAGCGCGCGGGTCTATCCGGGCAATCTGGCTACCGGCCAGCCCTCCCTGCACCTCGATGATCTGATGACCGCCATCGCTCGGGTGATCGATCGACGCGAGGATCTTCCAGAGGTCTTCCCGGTCCTGCTCGGCGAGACCGATGTCATGACCTATGACGAAATCCAGCGCGATCTGGGTCGGCTGATCCATGACGAGGCATGGGAGACCCTCTCCATTCCCAAGGCCGCCGCCAAGGCGGGGGCCTGGGCTGAAACCGCAGTCTTCGACGAGGACGGTTTCATCCGGCCCTGGATGGTCGACATCTCCGGAGACCACTATGAGCTCGACCTGACCGCAGCGCGAACCCATCTGGGCTGGTCTCCGAAACACACCCTTCGCAAGAGCCTGCCGGCCATCGTCGCCGGGCTGAAGGCCGACCCATTCGCCTGGTACCAGGCCAACCGGCTCAACGCGGCGCGGGTCGCCGATGACAAGGTCGAGGCGGCGGCGTCGCGGGCCCACGCCATGAAGCCGGCGGAACACAGCCGGATGCTCGCCGACCACGCCCGTTCCATGCGCGGTATGCATTTCGACATGCTGTGGGTGCATTGGCTGACCATGGGGCTGGGCCTGTGGCTGGCGACGGTTCCCTTGATCTTCGGCGTCTTCACCCAGACCGAATTCTCGACCGCCATCCTGGCGGTCACCGAGGACCGGAACCTGTGGGCGCCCGCCCTTCGCAATGCCCTGAGCGGCTGGAACGACGTGATCTGCGGCGTGCTGATCATGGTCTTCGCCGGATTGTCCATGTCGCCCAGGGGCGGCTGGGCCCAATGGGCCAATGCCGTGATCGGTATCTGGCTGCTCGGCGCCTCCATCCTGTTCTGGACGCCGAGCGCGGCCATATACAGCAACGATATGCTGGTCGGCGCCCTGGTGGTGGCCCTGACCATCCTGATCCCGATGATGCCCGGGATGAGCATGGAAGGGATGATGGACGAGACCGACACCCCGCCGGGCTGGAGCTACTGTCCCTCGACCTACCTCCAGCGCGTGCCGATCATCGCTCTTGGCCTGATCGGTCTCGTGCTGTCACGGATCCTTACCGCCTATCAGCTGGGCCACATCGACGCGGTCTGGGAGCCGTTCTTCAATGTTCCCGGACCGCTCAACGGAACCGAGCACATCATCACCTCCGACATGTCCAAGGCCTGGCCGGTGGCCGACGGCGGAGTCGGGACCATCACCTATATGATCGAGATCCTGATGGGGGCCATGGGCGGCCGGGCGCGCTGGCGCACCATGCCCTGGATGGTGCTGTTGTTCGGCATCGTCGTGGTGCCGCTCGGCGTGGTCAGCATCTATTTCATCATCGCCCAGCCGATTGTCATCGGGACATATTGCACCCTGTGCATCGCGGCGGGCGTCGCCATGCTGGTCATGATTCCCTATTCGCTCGACGAACTGGTGGCCATGGGACAGTTCATGGTGCTGAACACCCGCCGGGGACGGCCCTTCTGGCGCGCCTTCTTCCGGGGCGACGCCCTGCCCGGAGGGACGATCGATCGCCGCCCCGGCTTCGCGCACAGCCTCCCGGCCGCCGCCGC
>CAXICH010000303.1:0-2220 GCA_964022245.1 uncultured Alphaproteobacteria bacterium | reverse complement strand
TTTCGGTGCACGGGCCGCACGGGCCGGTGTCGCCCATCGACCAGAAATTGTCCGAGCCGGCGATGCGGGTGATGCGGCTTTCGGGCAGTCCGGCGATCTTCTTCCACAGGTCAAAGGCCTCATCGTCGTCGATGTAGACGGTGGCCATCAGCCGATCCTTCGGAATGCCGAAGTCTTTGGTCACCAGCGTCCAGGCGGCCTCGATGGCGTGTTCCTTGAAGTAGTCGCCGAACGAGAAATTGCCCATCATCTCGAAGAAGGTGTGGTGGCGGGCCGTGTAGCCGACGTTGTCGAGATCGTTGTGCTTGCCCCCCGCGCGCACGCATTTCTGGGCACTGGTCGCACGGGTGTAGGGGCGCTTCTCCTGACCGGTGAAGACGTTCTTGAACGGCACCATGCCGGCATTGACGAACAGCAGGGTCGGATCGTTCTGCGGCACCAGCGGCGCGGACTGCACCCTGGCGTGACCATCGGCGGCAAAATAGTCGAGGAAGGTCGAACGGATCTCTTTGAGGCTGGACATCGGGGCGGGCTCGGTCAGTCGGGAGGAAACGGGGAGGCAGCCGTCATACAGAGGAATGCGCCGGATTGCATCACCTGCCCGTGATCAGGGGCCGTGGTCAGGGCTTGCGGGCGCGACATTGCGACGGGCGACGGCGGGCCGGAGGAGGACTAGGGTCGGTCCATGCGCGAAGTGGTCGTCTGGTATGACGGGGCCTGCCCCCTGTGTCGCCGCGAGATCGCCCTCATGCGGCGGCTGGACCGGCGCGGGGCGCTGACCTTCGTCGACGTCGCCGAGCCCGGCGCGGCCGAGACCTGTCCGCTCGACCCCGCCGACATGCTGTCCCGCTTTCATGTGCGCGAGGACGGCCAGCTGCTGTCCGGCGCCGCCGCCTTCGCCGCCATGTGGCGCGCCATTCCGGTGCTCAGACCCCTGGGCCTGATGGCGCGCAACCGGACCGTGCTGGCGCTGCTGGAGCGCCTGTATGTGCGGTTCCTCAAGGTGCGTCCGCGGCTGCAGCGGCTGTTTCGTTAGGCCCGGTCCAGAAAGGACGAAGCCGCCCGACCGGGGGGTCGAGCGGCCTCTTTCCCCGGACGGGGTCGCGGGGTCGGTGGCGGGTCGCGAGGGACCCGACCGGGGAAGTCTGTAGCGAGGTCTGAAGCGAGGCCGGGCGATCAGCCCTCGAGGTCCTGCCCCTCGTCGGGCTCGGGCGCGCCCAGGAGTTCGTCGTCGATCTTGCTGGTCGACTGACGCACGGCTGTTTCGATGGCGGCGGCGATATCCGGATTGGTCTTGAGGAATTCTCGCACATTCTCGCGGCCCTGACCGATGCGCTGGCTGTCGTAGGAGAACCAGCTTCCGGCCTTCTCGATCACCCCGGCCTTGACGCCCAGATCGATGATCTCGCCCAGTTTGGAGATGCCCTCGCCATACATGATGTCGAAGATCACCTCGCGGAACGGCGGGGCCACCTTGTTCTTGACCACCTTGACCCGGGTGGTGTTGCCGACCACCTCGTCGCGGTTCTTGATCGCGCCGGTGCGGCGGATGTCCAGGCGCACCGAGGCGTAGAATTTCAGCGCATTGCCGCCCGTCGTCGTCTCGGGCGAGCCGTACATCACCCCGATCTTGTGGCGGATCTGGTTGATGAACAGCACGATGCAATTGGTCCGCGAGATCGAGGCCGTCAGCTTGCGCAGCGCCTGGCTCATCAGTCGGGCCTGCAGGCCGGGCAGGCTGTCGCCCATCTCGCCCTCGATCTCGGCCCGCGGGGTCAGGGCGGCCACGGAGTCGACCACCACAATGTCGACCGCGCCCGAGCGCACCAGGGTGTCGGTGATCTCCAGCGCCTGCTCGCCATTGTCCGGCTGGCTGACCAGCAGGTCATCAAGATTGACGCCCAGCTTCTGGGCATAGACCGGATCCAGCGCATGTTCCGCGTCGACGAAGGCAGCGACGCCGCCGGCCTTCTGGATTTCCGCGACCGTATGCAGGGCCAGGGTGGTCTTGCCCGAGCTTTCCGGCCCGAACACCTCGATCACGCGGCCCTTCGGCAGGCCGCCGATGCCCAGCGCCATGTCGAGGCCCAGCGAACCGGTCGAGATCGACTCGATCTCGGTCACCACGCCACCCTTGCCCAGTTTCATCACCGAGCCCTTACCGAAGGCCCGATCAATCTGGGCCAGCGCTGCTTCCAGAGCCCGCGCCTTGTCGCCGTC
>CAXICH010000302.1:0-2239 GCA_964022245.1 uncultured Alphaproteobacteria bacterium | reverse complement strand
TTGGCGGAATCGGGCTTGATCGGGATCAAGCCCTGACATAGGTTCCGCCGCCTCGCTGCCCCCCTCGGGGGACCGGCGATCCAGACCCGAGGCGACTGCCAGAGGTTCGGGGCTTTAGCTCAGTTGGTAGAGCGCTTGCATGGCATGCAAGAGGTCAGCGGTTCGACTCCGCTAAGCTCCACCATAAACCCCCCGTCGCACCCCGGCGGGGGGTTTTCCAATTCCGGGCCCCGTCAGGACGCGCCGCCGCATTGCCCGGCGCGTGCGCATCGTCTATCCCCCCAACGCAAGCGGCCCGTCGTCCGGGCCTTTCAGGGAGCATGGCTGATGATGCCGTCCGGTTCGGGTCTGGTCACTGTGTTCGGGGGATCCGGCTTTGTCGGGACCCAGGTGGTACGCGCCCTGGCGCGTCGGGGCCTGCGGATTCGCGTGGCCGTCCGCAATCCCAACCTGGCCCATGACCTGAAGCCGCTGGGCGACGTCGGGCAGGTGATGCCCGTCTATGGCGACATCACGGACGCCGAGACGGTGCGAAACGCCGTAGCCGGTGCAGACACCGTCATCAATCTGGTCGGCATTCTGTTCGAACGGCCGGGCTCGAAGGCGTTCGAGCGCATCCACGTCGAGGGCGCCCGCACCGTGGCCGAGGCCGCAAAGGCCGCCGGGGCCAGCCGTATGGTGCAGATGTCGGCCATCGGCGCCGACCCGGCGAGCGAGTCGGCCTACGCCCGCTCGAAAGCCCGCGGCGAAGCCGCCGTGGCCGAGGCCTTTCCGGGGGCCGCCATCGTTCGCCCGTCGATCGTGTTCGGACCGGGGGACGGCTTCTTCAACCGGTTCGCGACCCTGTCGGGGATTGCCCCGGCGCTGCCCCTCATCGGCGGCGGACAGACGCGCTTCCAGCCCGTGTTCGTCGGCGACGTGGCCGAGGCCGTCGCCCGCCTGGCCACCGATCCTGCCTGGGCCGGCCAGACGGTCGAGCTGGGCGGACCGACGGTCATCACCTTCGAAGAGGTGCTGAAGATGATCGCGCGCGAAACCGGCCGCCACCGGCTGTTGCTGCCCCTGCCCTTCCCCGTCGCGCGCGCCATCGGCTCACTGGCACAATTGACGACGCTGGTCGGCATTCCGCCGGTGCTGACGCGCGACCAGATCCTGCTGATGCAGACCGACAATGTCGTTGCCGAAGGCGCCACAGGTCTGGGCGATCTGGGGATCGAGCCTACGGGTATGGCGGCCGTGGTGCCCAACTATCTGTGGCGCTACCGCCGGGGCGGCCAGTTCGCCGAACAGCCCGTCGGCTAGGCGCCGACGCCCAGCCCCAGAAGGATCAGACCGCCGACCCCGACCACAATCCGCCACCAGGCGAAGGGGGCAAAGCCGTGGCGCGAGACGAACTCGAGCAACAGCTTGACCACCGCCAGGGCCGTGAGGAAGGCGGTAACGAAGCCGACGGCAATCAGCCCGGCGTCGCTGAAATCGAGGCTGTCCCAGCTCTGCAGCAGGTCCCAGGCAACTGCTGCGCCCATGGTGGGCAAGGCCAGAAAGAAGCTGAACTCGGCCGCCGAGCGCTTGTCCGTGCCCAGCAGCAAACCGCCGGCGATGGTAGCGCCCGAGCGCGAGACACCCGGGATCATGGCGATGCACTGGAACAGCCCGATCAGCAGATAGACCCGCATCGGATAGCGGTCCGCCTCGAGATAGACGGGCACCTTCTTCATCCGGTCCAGCAGCAGCAGCAGGACGCCGCCGACAATCAGGGCGACGCAGATCACGACCGGGGTCTCGAACAGCACCGTCTTGATGAAGTCGTAGGCGAAGACGCCGATCACGACGGCCGGCGCGAAAGCGACCAGCAGGCCGATCAGGAAGCGCCGCGCCTCGGGATCGAAGGGCCAGCGCGTGGCCAGCGTCCACAGCCGTTTGAAATAGACGCTGATGATGGCCAGCAGCGCGCCCAGCTGGATGACGATCTCGAACGTCTTGCCCGTGCTTTCGAAGCCGAGGAAATGGCCGAGCAGCAGGAGGTGACCGGTCGAGGACACCGGAATGAATTCGGTCAGTCCCTCGACCAGCCCCAGAATGATCGCCATCAGCCAGTCGGCCATCGGATCCCCTTGTCAGATGTCAATGGCCCGGCAGGGTTGCGTCAGTTGGCGCCGGGAGTCGGCCCCACATAGCGCAGTCGGGTGCGGATAGGCGAGCCACCAATCGCCTGATCCAGCGCATGGCCGATCAGGCC
>CAXICH010000301.1:0-2264 GCA_964022245.1 uncultured Alphaproteobacteria bacterium | reverse complement strand
CCGTCGGCCGCCAGCGCATCCAGCAGGTCGCGGGTCTGATAGGCCAGACTTTCCAACGCCGCCCGCACCAGATGGGCCGGACCGCTGTCGCGCGTCAGACCGGAGATCGTCCCGCGAGCCTCCGGCGACCACCAGGGCGCGCCCAGGCCGGTGAAGCCGGGCACCAGATAGACCCCGCCATTGTCCGGCAGACTCTGGGCCATGGCCTCGGACTGACGGGACTCGCTGATCACGCCCAGACCATCGCGCAGCCACTGGATCGCCGATCCGGCCGAGAAGATGGACCCCTCCAGCGCATAGGCCGATTGTCCGTTTACCGAATAAGCCAGAGTGCCCAGCAGCCGGTTGGTCGAAACGACCGGCGCCGCCCCTACGTTGGCGACCAGAAAGGCCCCGGTGCCATAGGTTATCTTGGCCTCGCCGGGCTGGATCGCGCCATGACCGACCAGCGCCGCCTGTTGATCGCCGGCCGCCCCGTGGATCGGCACCGGCCGCCCGAACAGGGCCGGGTCGCAGTCGCCCAGACGGTCGGCACAGCCGCGGATCTCCGGCAGGGCCTCCATCGGCACCCGGAACAGATCCGCCAGATCGGCCTGCCATCTCAGGCTCTGAAGGTCCATCAGGCTGGTGCGCGCGGCATTGGTGGCATCGGTGGCATGCGCCCCGCCCCCGGTCAGTTTCCAGACCAGCCAGCTTTCGATCGTGCCCAGCTTCACCTCGCCCGCCTCCGCCCGTTCGCGCGATCCGGGGACGGCATCCAGCAACCAGGCGTATTTGGAGGCCGAAAAATAGGGGTCGAGGATCAGGCCGGTGCGCCGCTGGACCTCCGGCTCATGGCCATCTCGCACGAGGGCGGCAGTGACGTCGGCGGTGCGCCGGTCCTGCCAGACGATGGCGTGATGCAGGGGCTCGCCGGTCTTCGCGTCCCAGAGGACCGCGGTCTCCCGCTGATTGGTGATGCCGATGGCGGCGAAGCGGTCGATGCCCCCCGCCTTCCGGATCACCTCGCGACAGGTCTGAAGCGTGGCGGTCCAGATCTCGCCCGCATCGTGCTCGACCCAGCCAGGCTTCGGGAAATGCTGTTGCAGTTCGATCTGGCTGACGGCCACCGCCGAAAACGCTCCGGCCTCCGACACCTCAAAGGCGATGGCCCGGGTCGAGGTCGTGCCCTGGTCGATGGAAAGGATCATCCGGCTCATGGGGGATTAGTGACGACGGACGCCGGGCGAGGCAAGCGCATTGCCCCTCGCCACGCGCCCGCTGGCCGCGTTAGATGCGGCCATGACCCACACGCCCTCCTTCTCCGGTGTGCTCGACGCCGCCCGCCAGATTGCCGGCGCCGCCGTGCGCACCCCGCTGATCGAAAGCCCGGCCCTGAATTCTCATCTGGGGGGCCGGGTGCTGATCAAGGCCGAGACGCTGCAGGTGGCCGGCGCCTTCAAATTCCGGGGCGCGTGGAACCGCATCAGCCGCCTGACGGATGACGAGACGTCCCGCGGCGTGGTCGCCTATTCTTCCGGCAATCATGCCCAGGCCGTGGCGGCTGCCGCGCAACGCATGGGGATCCCCGCGGTCATCGTCATGCCTGCCGACAGCCCCCGGGTGAAGGTCGAGGGCGTCATCGCCTTCGGCGGCGAGGTCCGCGCCTATGACCGCTGGACGGAATCGCGCGAGGCCATCGGCGAGGAGATCGCCCGCACGCGCCGCAGTGTGCTGGTCCGTCCGTTCGACGACCCCTTCATCATCGAGGGCCAGGGCACGACCGGGCTGGAAATCCTCGAGCAGGCGGATGCGCCGATCGACCAGCTGCTGTGCGGAGCCTCGGGCGGCGGGCTGATCGCCGGGATCAATCTGGCCTTTGCCGAGCGTTCGCCTGCCACCCGCATGCTGGCGGTCGAGCCCGCCGCCTATGACGACACCCGCCGCTCGCTGGAGGCCGGAGAGCGGATGACCTATCCGCCCGGCGCGGCCCCCTCGATCTGTGATGCCCTGATGAGCGACCGGCCCGGCGAGCTGACCTTCCCCATCAACCGGCGGCTGGCGGGCGTTCTGACCGTCACCGATGCGGAGGTGGCAGAGGCGGTACGCTATGCCTTCCGCACCCTGAAACTGGTGGTCGAGCCGGGCGGGGCGGTGTCGCTGGCGGCACTTCTGGCGGGCAAGGTCGAGGCGGCGGGCCGCACCACGGCGATCGTTCTCTCGGGCGGAAACATTGACCCCGCCCTGTTTGCCGCCATCATCGAGGATCGTTTCACCCCCGGAGC
>CAXICH010000300.1:0-2306 GCA_964022245.1 uncultured Alphaproteobacteria bacterium | reverse complement strand
GATGAAGTCCTTGACCACCGGCAGGGCGACGTCGGCCTCCAGCAGGGCCACGCGCACCTCGCGCATCGCCTCGGCAATGTCCTTTTCGGACAGGGCGCCGCGCCCGGTGATCCGGTCAAAGACGCCTGTCAGTCGCTCGTTCAGAGCCTCGAACATTCGATTCCTCGGTCAGGGCGCCGCATAATCCTTCGCTCCATGAGACTACGCCCCTGGCGACGATCACGTCGGCAGAGGGGGCTCGCCCGCCTCGTCCTCGCCTTCGGGAGGGGTCGTGCGGGTGGAGACGCAAGGATTACAAGCGCCGGAAGCGGCGGTGTATGGCGGAAAACCGCCAAAAGGGCAAGCGCGGGGTCTGTCCCGACGCCTTCGCGGCACCGAACCGCACAAATTCCGTTACGCAGGGGCGCGCCGCCTGTCCTTCACGGGTCGGGCACGCCTATCGTTGATCTTCAAGGAGACTCCATGACCGACACCCTGCCCGCTGACACCACGACCCCGGACCGCCTGCGCGAGGAGGTCCGCCTGCTGGGCAGTGTGCTGGGCGACGTCATTCGCGAGGCCGGCGGACAGGATCTGTACGACCGGATCGAGGCAGTGCGACGGGCCTCGGTTGCCTATCACCGGGATGGGTCCGAGACGCGCGACGCATCCGAGCTGGAACGCCTGCTGGCCGGGCTCAGTTCGGAACAGGCGGTCGGCCTGACCCACGGCTTTGCCGTCTTCTCCCTGCTGGCCAATGTCGCCGAGGACCGAGAAGCCCGCAGGCGCGCCCGCGAGGCGGAAGGTCAGGGCGGCGCCACCGACGACCGTCCCGACACGCCGGAGGCTGCCCTCGCCTGGCTCTCCGGAGGCGGCGCGGACCGCAAGGCCGTGGTCGACATTCTCGCCCGGGGCCTGATCTCCCCGGTGCTGACGGCCCACCCGTCCGAGGTCCGTCGCAAGAGTGTGCTGGACCGGATCGCCGCCCTTTCGGCGCTTCTGGACGGGCGCGGCGAGGGGCAGGGGCCCAGCCCGGCCCTCAGGCGTCAGGTGTTTTTGCTGTGGGCCACGCGGCTGGTCCGCACCTCGGGTCTGGTGGTGCAGGACGAGATCGACACGGTCGTCTCCTTTCTCGAGCAGGTGTTTCTCGAGGCGGTACCCGAGCATCTGAACGCCTGGCGCAAGCGGCTGGAGGCGCCGGAGCTCAAGCCTTTCCTGACGGTTGGCAGCTGGGTCGGCGGCGACCGGGATGGCAATCCCAATGTCGATGCCTCGGTCATGGAGGCGGCGTTTCGCACCCAGACGCGGGCAGCGTTGGGGGCCTATCTCGACTCGGTTCATGCCTTGGGGGCCGAGCTCAGCCTGTCCGAGGAACTGGTCGAGACTTCCCCCGAACTGACCGCCCTGTCGGAGGCCTCGGGCGACACCTCGCCCCATCGACAGGGCGAACCCTTTCGCCGGGCCCTGACCCGAATCTATGCGCGGCTGGCGGCGGATTACCAGGCCAAGGTCGGGGCGCCGCCGCCGCGTGCCGCCGGCTTCGCTGCCCGGCCCTATGGCCGTCCCGAACCCTTCATCGCCGATCTGAAGATCCTGCGCGATGCCCTGCAGGCCGCCGACCCCCTGGCCTTTGCCGACGACGCCCTGTCGCGTCTGATCGACCGGGTTGAGGCCTTCGGCTTCCATCTGGCCGTGATCGACATGCGCCAGAATGCCGATGTGCACGAGCGGGTCGTTGCTGACCTGTTCCGGGTCGCAGGCGTCGCTGAGGATTATGAAGCCCGCGACGAGGCCGGGCGCATGACCCTGCTGCGCGCCGAATTGGCCAGCCGCCGTCCGCTGTTCGTGCCCGGTGCTCCCGACTATGCTGAAGAGACCCTCAAGGAGCGCGGCATCCTGCTGGCCGCGGCGGGGGCGATCGAGACGTTCGGCCCGGACGCCATCCGGACCTATATCGTGTCCAAGACCGAAAGCCCGTCCGACCTGCTCGAGGTCTATCTGGTGCTGAAGGAGGTCGGCCTGTTCGATCCGGCGACCCCGGAAGCCTGCCCGATTCAGGCTGTGCCACTGTTCGAGACCATCACCGACCTGCAGGCCGCACCGGTCACCCTCAAGGCCCTGATGGCCGAACCCGCGCCGCTGGCGCTGGCCCGCGCGCGCGGCGTGCAGGAGGTGATGATCGGCTATTCGGACTCCAACAAGGATGGCTCCTATCTGACCTCAACGTGGGAGCTGAACCACGCCTCGCGGGCGTTGCGCGATGTGGCGCGAGAGGCGGGTGTGGGCCTGCAGCTGTTCCACGGCCGGGGCGGCGCGGTCGGCCGGGG
>CAXICH010000299.1:0-2317 GCA_964022245.1 uncultured Alphaproteobacteria bacterium | reverse complement strand
GTCGTCACCGCCACCGACGTCCGCCCCGCCGCCAAGGAACAGGTCGAGTCGCTCGGCGCCAAATTCGTCGCCGTCGAGGACGAGGAGTTCAAGGCCGCCGAGACCGCCGGCGGCTATGCCAAACAGATGTCCGACGAGTATCAGGCGAAACAGGCCGCCCTCACCGCCAGCCATATCGTCAAACAGGATGTGGTCATCACCACTGCCCTGATCCCCGGTCGCCCGGCCCCGCGACTGGTCACCGCCGACCACGTCGCCTCGATGAAACCCGGCTCGGTGATCGTCGATCTGGCCGTCGACAACGGCGGCAATGTCGAGGGCATCAAGGCCGGCGAGCTCGCCACCACCAGGAACGGCGTCACCCTGGTCGGCTGGACCAATATGCCGGGCCGCATCGCGTCTGACGCCTCCAGCCTCTATGCCCGGAACCTGGTCGCCTTCGTCGGGCTGGTGCTCAAGGACGGCGCCCTCGCCGTCGACCTCGATGACGAGATCCTGAAGGCCGCTGCCGTCACCCACGCCGGCCAGATCGTTCATGAAGGGGTGCGGGGATGATGTTGCGCCTCGCACTTTTGATCCTCGGTTGGTCTGCAGTCGTCCTTGGAGCCGTTTACGCCGTGTGGCGTATCTGGCTCGGCTTTGATCAAGCAGTCCGTTGGGCCGAAGGCGTCGGTGCTCAGCTAATCGTATCGACCCTGCTGGTGGCTTTGACGCCGGGCGTCTTCGTTTCCGGTCTGGGAGCATTGATGCTCATGCTCGCCTCGCTGGATCGTCGGCTTGAACGCCTTGAGAGGAAACCCTGATGGAACACGTCGACCCCACCGTCTTTCGTCTGGCCATCTTCGTGCTGGCCATCTTCGTCGGCTACTATGTGGTCTGGAGCGTTACACCGGCTTTGCACACGCCGCTGATGGCCGTGACCAACGCCATCTCCAGCGTCATCATCGTCGGCGGCCTGATCGCGGCGGCCGCCGTATCCGAGGCCTCGGGCATGAATGGCTGGATCGCCAAGGGCGCCGGCGTCGCCGCCGTGACGCTCGCCAGCGTCAACATCTTCGGCGGCTTCATGGTCACCCGGCGCATGCTGGCCATGTACCGCAAAAAGGAACGGCCCGCCGCCCCTCCGAAGCCGGCCGCCTGACGCATGATGCTGCCCGACCCCACCCGCATTGCCGAAGTCGGCGCCTGGATCGCTACCGGGCTGGGGGCGGGCATGTGGATCTGGATGTTCGTCAAGGAACGCGACCCGATCCGTCGCGTGCGCCTGAACGACTGCGGCGTGGTGCTGGTGTTCTCGGCCATCCTGACGCGGGTGGTCATCGACGGTCGCCCGCTGGACCCCTTCGACTGGGCCTTCCTGATCCTCAGCCCCCTGTTCATCGCCGCCGCCCTGTGGCGCCTCGCCCGCACCCAGGGGATGGAGCGATGATCCCGTTCGGCCCGACTTTCACACTTCGGGGACCTCTCCCATGACCGCATCCCTTGCCGCCCTGGCCTATCTGGTCTCCGGTGTCCTGTTCATCCTCAGCCTGCGCGGTCTCTCCAGTCCCGAGACCAGCCGAAGGGGCAATACCTTCGGCATGGTCGGCATGGGGCTGGCCATCGCCGTGACCCTGGCCACCCTCGGTCTGACCGATGTGCTGGATCCCCTGACCCTGGCCCTGATCGCGGGCGGGGTCATTGTCGGCGGCGGGGCCGGGGCCCTGATCGCCGCGCGCGTGCAGATGACCCAGATGCCCCAGCTGGTCGCCGCCTTCCACAGTCTGGTGGGCATGGCCGCCTGTCTGGTCGCGGTCGGGGCGGTCTATGCGCCGGTCTCGTTCGGCATCGCCACGCCCGAAGGCGGCATCAAGATGTTGTCGATCATCGAGCTCGGCCTCGGCCTCGCCATCGGCGCCATTACCTTCACCGGCTCGGTGATCGCCTTTGCCAAGCTGAACGGCAATATGTCGGGCGCGCCGATCCTGCTGCCCGCGCGTCACCTGATCAACATCGGTCTGGCGTTGGGGCTGGTGTTCCTGATCGGCATCCTGATCGGCACCGGCGGCACGGCCACCTGGGCCTTCTGGGGCGTGTTTGTCATCGCCCTGATGCTCGGCGCCACCCTGATCATCCCCATCGGCGGCGCCGACATGCCGGTGGTGGTGTCGATGCTCAACAGCTATTCGGGCTGGGCCGCGGCGGCGCTGGGCTTCACGCTCGAAAACATCGCCCTGATCATCACCGGTGCCCTCGTCGGCAGCTCCGGCGCCATCCTCAGCTACATCATGTGCAAGGGCATGAACCGCAGCTTCATCTCGGTCATCCTCGGCGGCTT
>CAXICH010000298.1:0-2346 GCA_964022245.1 uncultured Alphaproteobacteria bacterium | reverse complement strand
CAGGCGCTCGCGTGAACCGACCGGGGCGGCGCACAGGTCAGGTGCCGAAAATTACTCAGCGCCCGTAACGCGAAAGCAGGGCGCATACGGTTCCGGGCCCCCGGCCCGCGCGCCGCCCGCCTCTCCATCACCTCTGCCCCAAGGGCGAGAGGGGCCTTGGCGCATCTGCAATTCACCCATTGCCGCTATCCGGGATCGCGATACAGTGATCCCGTAAAACGAGAGGGGTCTGATGATGTCCGTCCTGATGCTCGCGCTGACCGCTGCCCTCGCGGTCCAGGATCCATTGCCACAGGACCCGGTCCGTCAGGATCCGCCGCCCGTCGAGCGGTCCACGCCGGTGGAAGACATCCTTGTCGAGGGCCAGCAAGGCGAGGCCCGCGAGCGCGCCATCCCCTATGTTCGTGAGGTTATCGCCCCCGCGCGCAGGAGCGAGCCGGCGCGGTGGCCCGACCATGTCTGCGTCCAGGTGATGAACCTGCAGGGAGAGGCCGCCCGCTATCTGGCGGACCGGGTCTCCACCGTTGCGTCGGACGTCGGTCTGCGCGTCGGAGGGGACGGATGCGAGCCCAATATTCTGATTGCCGTGACCGACGATGGCGATCGCATGGCGCGGGAGCTGGTGGAGACGCGCCGACGCCAATTCGTGCTGGGATCAGCGGGCACCGATCGCGGCAGGATAGCGCTGGATGCCTTCCAGACGTCGGGCGCGCCGGTGCGTTGGTGGCACGTGAGTATGCCGGTCGACATCTACACGGGGCGGCCTTCGGTCCGGGTGCCGGGGCAGCCTGTCTTCACGACCCGCAACGGCAAGATCACCCAGCCCTCGGACCTGATCAATTATGGCCAGGTCGTCATGGGTTCGCGCCTTCTCAATCACAGTCGTCATGACCTGCAGCAGGTCATCATCATTGTCGATGTTACCGTCGCAGACGGGGTCGGTCTGATCGAGCTGGCCGACTATGTGGCCATGGTGGCGCTGGTGCAGGTCGATCCGGACGCCGAAACGGGCGGCTATGACACCATTCTCAACCTGTTCGCCGAAGGTGCCGCGCCGCCGCCCTTCATGACGGACTGGGACCGGGCCTTCCTGACGGGCCTCTATAACGCCGAGGTGCTGAGCACACGCGGGGTCGGCACAATCGCGGAAGGGATGGCCCGGCAAGTCGTCGAAGGCGTCGAGGAGCCGACGGATGAGTGACATTACAACGATGTAATGCGCCTCGCGCCCCCGACGGCTTTATGGCCCTCGTGCGTTTGAAGGGGGTTGTGTCCCCGCCTGTATCTGTCCGGAGTATCCCATGCTCGCCGCCACCGCCCTTGCTGCCCTTCTGGCCACGGTCGCGCCCCAGGACCCTCCGGTGCAGGACCCACCGGTCCAGGACCCCACCGAAGTTCGGGTCGAGGACATCGTCGTCCTCGGCCGTCCGCTGGACGAGGCCGCCCGCGACTTCGTCTACAGCCTGTCCGTGCCTGCCCGTGGCCGGGGTCTGGCCCGCTGGCGCGACACGGTCTGCGTGGGCGTGGTCAATCTGAGGGGCGAGGCGGCCCGGTATCTGGCCGACGTCATCTCGACCCGGGCCCAGGATCTGGGACTCGAGGTCGGCGCCCCCGGCTGTTCGCCCAATGTCATCATCACCTTCGCCGACGACGGGGCGACGATGGCGCGGGCGATGGTCGAGGCCGAGCCGGCGGCCTTCCGCGTCGGCGGATCGGGCATGGATCTCGGGCGGGCCGCACTGGGCCGCTTTCAGGAAGGCGACGCCCCGGTGCGCTGGTGGCACATGGCCCTGCCGATCAACTCCGAGACCGGACGGATCGCGGTGCGCATCCCCGGCGAGACCGACAATGAGGGCAATCCCTCGGCCCCGACCCTCAGCACCTTCGGCTCCCTGCTGACCACTATCATCCGCGACGATCTGAACAAGGTCATCGTCATCGTCGATGTGGATGGCGTCTCCCATCTGACCGCGCCGCAACTGGCCGATTATCTGTCGATGGTGTCCCTGGCCCAGATCGACCCGCGCGGCGAGATCGAAGGCTTCCCGACCATTCTGAATGTGCTGGACAATCCGGCTGTCGCCGACAGCATGACCGACTGGGATCTGGCCTTCCTCGAAGCCCTTTACCGGGACGATCGGGCCATGCGCCGCAACCCGGCGGTTCTGGCGACCAGCATCGCCTCTGACCTCGCCCGGGGCCTGCGGGCGGAGCAGGAGCGGGCACCGGAAAACTGACGCGCCTTGCGCCGGGTGCCCCGGGTCGCGATATTCCGGGTCTCACACGGGCACGACCGCCGAGTCGCGCCCCCTATGCAGTCAAGAAGGCCTTCATGCGCGATCCGAT
>CAXICH010000297.1:0-2366 GCA_964022245.1 uncultured Alphaproteobacteria bacterium | reverse complement strand
TCTATGCCCTTTACGCTCCACGGCGCGGCTGCGCTCACTGATTCGCCTCCCGACCTCTAGACATTAACGCTACTGATCCAGATCAGGGGTGTAAACGTGTGGTTAACCCCTAGATATAGCGATGCAGCCATCTTCCTGTGGACATTCCGTGCGGCGGGCCTCCCCGCGCGTGAATTTGTGAACAGACACGGTTAACGCCTCGTAAAGATTAACCCTCTGGTAAAGACCTTGCCGTCATGCCGCTGATCCCGACCCTGATTTCTCTCGCCCTCGTCGTCGGCTTCGGCGTGTTCGCCGGCTGGCGCGGCGCCCGTCCGCCGGACCTGATCCGCGGACCGCGTCTGCTGCCCTGGCGCTTCCTGATGATCGTCGCTGCCGCCATCGCCCTGGCCCTGATCGTGCATCTGGTGCGCCTGGTCGGGGGGGCCCCGCACGGCTGACCCCTGCCACGGGCGGAACCCGACCCCACCCTGCCCTGTTCTTTCGGGTAACCCCCCGAAACAGGAGCCGTCCCCATGGCCGATACCCGTCTCAGCGCCGCCGAAGCCGAAGTCGAATTCTGGCGTCATCTGAAGAAGTCCAACACCGGCATGCTGGGGCTGGACCGGCCCGGCTATCACAGCCAGCCGATGACCGCCTTCCACGATGAAACGACCGATACCATCTGGTTCTTCACCCGCGACGATACGGATCTGGTCCGCGACGTCGGCGCCGGCACCTCGTCGATGTTCACCTATGCGGCCAGGGACCAGCATGTCTTTGCCTGCATCCACGGCCAGCTGACCCGCGAGCATGACCGCGAGAAGATCGAGCGCTGGTGGAACCCGGTCGTCGCCGCCTGGTACCCGGACGGCAAGGATGACCCCCATCTGACCCTGCTCAAATTCGCCCCGGGCGACGGTCGTATCTGGCTCGCCGACAAGGGCGCCTTCGGCTTTGCCTATGAAATCCTGAAGGCCAATCTGACCCACACCACCCCCGACAGCGGCGGCGTCGTCGACGTCGATCTGGGAGGCCGCTGATGGACGAGATTCGCGCCCACCTGAAGGCGTTTCGTACGACTGACTGGCTGATCCTGATCGCCGCCGCCCTGATCGGGTCGGTGATCCTCGACGGCATCATCGGCCTGATCGTCGGGGCCATCGTCGGCTACCTGGGCATCCTCGCCTGGCACAAGGGTGCCTTCGGCAAGCGTCGCGGTCCGCCGGACGAGCCCCGGGCCTAGCCGCCCGCCAGGCACCAGGCCAGGACCGCCTTTTGCGCGTGGATGCGGTTCTCGGCCTCGTCCCAGACCAGCGAGCGGGGGCCGTCGATCACGGCGTCGGTAACCTCCTCGCCCCGGTGAGCGGGCAGGCAGTGCAGGAAGACGGCGTCGGGCGCGGCCTCGGCCATCAGGGCGTCGTCGACCGTATAGCCTTCGAACGCTTCCAGCCGCTCTTCATAGTCCTGATCGCCCATGGAGACCCAGGTGTCGGTGACCACCACATCGGCGCCGCGCACGGCCTCGTGCGGGTCGGACGTCAGGGTTACCGACGGCCCGCCGACGGTCAGGTCGCGGAGGTCCGGATGGTATTCCGGCGGGCAGGCGACATTCAGGTGAAAGCCCAGCTTCTGCGCCGCATGCATGAAGCTGTGGCAGACATTGTTGCCGTCCCCGACCCAGGCCACCAGCTTGCCGGCGATCGGGCCGCGATGCTCCTCGATGGTCATCAGATCGGCCAGGATCTGGCAGGGGTGGCTGCGGTCGGTCAGGCCGTTGATGACCGGGACCGTCGCGAAGCGGGCAAAGCGCTCGACGTCCTCATGGTCATTGGCGCGGATCATCACCGCATCGACCATACGCGACAGCACCCGCGCCGTATCCTCGACCGGCTCACCCCTGCCCAGCTGCATGTCGGACGCCGTGGCGATGATGGACGAGCCGCCCAGCTGGCGGATGGCGGCGTCAAAGCTGAACCGGGTGCGGGTCGAATTCTTCTCGAAGATCATCGCCAGCACATGGTCGCGCGCCGGCGCATCGGCATCGACCCACCCCTTCGACTTGCCCTGACGCGCCGCCTTGCGGGCATGGCCGTCATCCAGAATGGCCCGCAGGTCGTCGGCCGACAGCCGGGAAAGGTCGAGGAAGTGACGCACCATAATGGTCTCCGTCAGCCGGCCTTGGACCGGGCGAACTCACAGGTCTTTTCGAAGCGGGCGATGGCCTCTGCGGCATCCTCGCGGGTGAAGTTCAGGGGGGGCAGCATGCGCACGCAATTGTCGCCGCCGCCGGCCACCAGCAGCTGGTTCTCGTCGCGGGCCCAGCCCATGAATTCGCGGTTGTTGGGCTTCAGCTTGATCCCGACCAGAAGGCCCTTGCCGCGCAC
>CAXICH010000296.1:0-2375 GCA_964022245.1 uncultured Alphaproteobacteria bacterium | reverse complement strand
CCGCCGTCGTCGCCACGCCCAACCGCTTCCACGCCGAAGCCGGGGTGGCCCCGTTGGAAAAGGGCGTCCACGTCCTGGTCGAAAAGCCCATCGCCGCCACCGTGGCCGACGCCCAGCGGATGATCGACGCCGCCAAGGCCAATGACCGCGTCCTGATGGTCGGCCAGGTCGAGCGGTTCAATCCGGCCGTCGAGACGGTCAAGCGAGCCGTCGCCGACGACGAGATCATCTCCATCCAGATCACCCGCGTCGGCCCCTTCCCGCCCCGCATGGGCGAGGTCGGGGTGGTCATCGACCTGGCGGTTCACGACATCGACATCATCCGCCACCTGACCGGGTCCGAGATCGTCGAGGTCCAGCCGCAGCTGGCCCGCACCCGCGCCGAGCGCGAGGACACGGCCCTGCTGCAGTTCCGGCTGGCCAACGGCACCATCGCCCACATCACCACCAACTGGGTGACGCCCTACAAGACCCGCACCCTGCAGGTCGCGACCAAGGCCAAATTCGTCGTCGCCGACCTTATGACGCGTCAGGTGACCGAATATTTCGGCCAGCAGCCCGACGGCACCTATTCCACGCGCGGTGTCCACAGCTGGCCCAATGAGCCGCTCAAGAAGGAGCTGGAGGCCTTCGTCCATGCCATCCGCACCGGCGAGACCCCGGCCGTCACGGGCGAGGATGGCCTGCGCAACCTCGAGGTCGCCCTGAGGTGCCTGGGGGAATGAATCTCCGGCCCGCGGTTCTGGAAAACCGCTGTGTCCGGCTGGAGCCGTTGGCGGATCACCATCGGGAGCCGCTCCGCACCGCCTGTGATGCGGACCCGGACCTGTGGCCGACCCTCTACTACCGCCCCTATGGCGGCGCGTATTTCGACGCGGGCTGGGACGATCTGGTCGCCGGTCAGTCGGCGGGTACCCGCATCCCGTTTGCGGTCATGGTGGACGACACCCTCGTCGGTATGAGCAGCTATATCGACATCCAGCGCAACAACCGGGCGCTTGAGATCGGCACCACCTATTACCAGCCCTCGGCCCGGGATGGTTCGGTCAATCCGGCAGCCAAGCGCCTGCTGCTGGAACACGCCTTCGCCTGTGGTGCCAACCGCGTCGCCTTCAAGGTCGATGACCGGAATGCGCGCAGTCAGGCGGCCATGACCAAACTGGGCGCGACGCGCGAAGGTGTTCTGCGCCACGACATGATCACATGGACCGGCCATGTGCGCAGTTCGGTCGTG
Source organism: uncultured Alphaproteobacteria bacterium (assembly GCA_964022245.1). GTDB lineage: Bacteria > Pseudomonadota > Alphaproteobacteria > Caulobacterales > Caulobacteraceae > Brevundimonas. The sequence continues at coordinate 1,141 of CAXICH010000296.1, read as the reverse complement.
TTCTCCATTCTCGCAGAGGAATGGCCGGAGGTTCGGGCGAGACTGGATGAGCGGCTGGCGGCGTTCGGCGTCACGCCCGAAACGGACGGCTGAGGAAGCGCGAGCCCTTCAACCCGAACCGCCATGGGGTGTCGGCGCCCTTTGTAATGCCAATGCGGGGTCCGACAGCCAGACCGGCGAGGGGCGTCCCCGGTTCGAGCACGAAGGGCGGGGCGTCCAGCGGGGCGTGGTCCAGCGCCTTGTCGATCGCCAGCGCCTGACACAGCTTGCCGGGACCCGAGCAGAGGTTTCGCAGGTCGTCCGTGCCGCGCCGCCCGGCCATGACTTCCAGCCCGTCGGTCGGCTCCAGCGCCCGGATCAGGACAGCGCTGCCCGGCCTTGTCCGGTCACAGACGATGTTGAAGCACCAGTGGGCGCCATAGATGCGATAGACATAGGCCCGGTCGGCGGGGCCGAACATGGCGGCGTTCCGGGGCCGGGGACCACCAAAGCTGTGCGACGCGGGATCGGCCGGATCGTAGGCCTCGGTCTCGACGATGATACCGCCAACACCCCCGACCCGTAGCCGCGCCTCGATCAGATCACGGGCGACCGTGACGGCATCGCGCGCCAGCCAGTCGATCAGGCTCAAGCGACGACCTGCATCCCCAGCCATTCGGCGATCAGGGCCGGCTTGTCACCGCCCTCGATCTCGACGGTAAGCTCGTGCTTCAGCAGCCAGCGTCCGCCGCCCTTGTCCTCGGCCGACAGCAGTTTGAACCGGCCCCGTACCTTCGAGCCGGCGGGCACGGGGGCGAGGAAGCGCAGCTTGTCGAAGCCATAGTTGACGCCCATCACCACGCCCTCCAGCGGCTTGACCGCATCGTAGGACATGGCCGAGGCGAGGCTGAGGGTCAGAAAGCCGTGGGCAATGGTGCCGCCGAACGGCGTGGCCTTGGCCGCCTCCGGGTCGACGTGAATGAACTGTTCGTCCTCAGTGATGTTGGCAAAGGCGTCGATCCGGGCCTGATCAACCTCGATCCAGCGGGAGACCCCCACCTCGGTGCCGATCAGGGATTGCAGGTCACTGGGCTTGGTCATGCGGAAGCTCCGGGGGTGAAACGATCCTCGATGATGGCGGCAAACAGGGCGGGGTCAATGT
>CAXICH010000295.1:0-2396 GCA_964022245.1 uncultured Alphaproteobacteria bacterium | reverse complement strand
CAAGGACCTGTTCTGCACCGACGGCGTCCAGACGACGGCCGGCTCCAACATGCTGAAGGGCTTTGTTCCGCCCTATGAATCGACCGTCACGGCCAACCTCTGGGCCGACGGTGCGGTTATGCTGGGCAAGCTCAACATGGACGAGTTCGCCATGGGCTCGTCCAACGAGACCTCGGCTTTCGGTCCGGTCCGGAATCCCTGGAAATCAAAGACGTCGAACGCCGAGCTGACACCGGGCGGCAGCTCGGGCGGCTCGGCCTCGGCGGTTGCGGGTGACCTGTGCCTGGCCGCCACGGCCTCGGACACCGGCGGCTCGATCCGCCAGCCCGCCGCCTTTACCGGCACCGTCGGCATCAAGCCGACCTATGGCCGCGCCAGCCGCTTCGGCATGGTCGCCTTCGCCTCCTCGCTGGATCAGGCCGGACCGATCACCAAGACGGTCGAGGACGCCGCCATCCTGCTGCGCTCGATGTGCTCCTTCGACCCGAAGGACTCCACCAGTCTCGACGTCGAGACCCCCGACTGGACCAGCAGCCTGGGCAAGGGGGTGAAGGGCCTGCGCATCGGCGTACCCAAGGAATATGTCGTCGACGGCATGCCGGCCGAAATTCAGGCGCTATGGGACAAGGGCGTCGAGTGGCTCAAGGCTGCGGGGGCCGAGATCGTCGAGATCAGCCTGCCGCACACCAAATACGCCCTGCCGGCCTATTACATCATTGCCCCGGCCGAGGCCTCGTCGAACCTCGCCCGCTATGACGGCATGCGCTTCGGCCACCGGGCCAGCGAGACGAAATCGCTGACCGACCTCTATGAGACCAGCCGTGCCGAAGGCTTCGGCACCGAGGTCCAGCGCCGCCTGACGATCGGCGCCTATGTGCTGTCGGCCGGATTCTATGACGCCTATTACGTCCGCGCGCTCAAGGTCCGGCGCCGCATTGCCCGGGACTTCGACGCGGTCTGGGACAAGGTCGACGCCATCCTGACCCCCTCGACGCCCTCAGCCGCCTTCGCGCTGGGTGACAAGGAAATCGACCCGATCCAGATGTATCTGAACGACATCTTCACCGTGACCGCCAACCTCGCGGGCCGGCGGGGTATTTCTGTCCCCGCCGGTGTCGACAGCGGCGGCCTGCCCCTCGGCCTTCAGGTGATCGGCAAGGCGCTCGACGAGGCGACCGTCTTCCAGGTCGCCGATGTACTGGAGCAGTCCGCCGGGTTCGTGGCGAAGCCGGAGCGGTGGTGGTAGGGGCCGCTTCCCTGATTTCAGGAAGCGGCCGCACTCAACCTCAGTCTTCCAGCGCTTTGATGTCGGCGTCGATGGCGTCGATGATGGCCTGGGTCACCTCGCCCTCGGAGTAGGGCATGACCTCGGCCAGGGTCATGTCCTCGAACTGGGGCAGGGCGGGGTGAGAGCCGATGCCGGGCAGGTGCTTTTCAAGGATTGCGGCGGTCGCCGGATCGGCCAGCAGATCCTTGATCGAGTCGTTGACCGTGGGGTGATCGCGCACCGAAACGGCGGCAACGTCGGTGGCGTGGGCCGGGGCGGTCAGGCCGACGAGGCTGCCGGTGGCGAGGGCGGCGGCGGCGAGGGCGGCGGTGAGTTTGGACATGGCGGGCGGCTCCAGAGTTAACGTCCCGCCCACACAACCCCGTTTCCGCGACAGGCTCAAGACGGGAATGCCGCCCGGCTCGCGAAAACACCTTCACCCCGTGCAAACACCGTCCTAGAAGCAGGGCATGACTGACACCGCGACCAACACCAAAACCATCCAGGGCCGGACCGGCGACTGGGAAATCGTCATGGGGCTGGAGATCCACGCCCAGGTGGCCTCGAAGGCCAAGCTGTTCTCGGGCGCCGCCGTCGGCTTCGGCGCCGGCCCGAACGAACAGGTGTCGCTGGTCGATGCGGGCTTTCCCGGCATGCTGCCGACGCTCAACAAATTCTGTGTGGAACAGGCCGTGCGCACGGGGCTGGGTCTGAATGCGCAGATCAACAAATTCAGCCAGTTCGACCGCAAGAACTATTTCTACCCTGACCTGCCGACCGGCTATCAGATCAGCCAGCTGTATCACCCGATCGTGGGTGAGGGCGTGGTCGAGGTCGAGGCCGAGGACGGCACCTTCTTCAACGTCGGCATCGAGCGCCTGCATCTGGAGCAGGACGCCGGCAAGCTGATCCACGACCTGTCGCCGACCGAGAGCTATGTCGACCTGAACCGGGCCGGCACGGCCCTGATGGAGATCGTCTCCAAGCCGGACCTGCGCAGCCCGGAAGAGGCGGTGGCCTACGTCAAGAAGATCAGGACCATCCTGATCTATCTGGGCACCTGCGACGGCGACATGGAGAAGGGCAATCTGCGCGCCGACGTGAACGTGTCCGTCTGCCGCGCCCGCAA
>CAXICH010000294.1:0-2443 GCA_964022245.1 uncultured Alphaproteobacteria bacterium | reverse complement strand
TTGAGGCGAGCCCGATGGCCGAGATCATTCTGAACGTTGACGTCCGTGACGGCGTCGGTACCGGCAGCGCCCGCGCTGCCCGTCGTAGCGGCGCCGTGCCCGGCGTGCTGTACGGTGGCGACAAGGCCCCGGTGGCCATCTCGGTCGACGAGAAGGACTTCCGCAAGAACCTGTACACCGGCAAGCTGCTGGGCCATCTGGTGACCCTGAAGTACGGCAAGGAAACCCAGCCCGTCATCGCCAAGGACGTGCAGTTCGACCCGGTCTCGGATCGCCCGCTGCACTTCGACCTGATGCGCGTCGACGAAAAGCAGGTGATCAAGATCGAGGTGCCGGTGCACTTCATCAATCACGACGACTGCGCGGCCTTCCGTCAGGGTGGCTCGCTGGAAATCGTGCGTCACACCGTCGAGATCTCGGTTCGCGCCGACCACATCCCCGAGGAGCTGGTCGTCGATCTGGCCGGCCACAAGATGGGCGACACCATCCGCATCTCGGACATCAAACTGCCGAAGGGCGTCGAGCCCGCCATCGGCGACCGTGACTTCATGGTTGCGGCCATCAAGATCTCGTCCGCTGCCAAGGCTGACGCTGCCGACGAGGCTGCTGATGAAGCCGCCGCCGAGGCCGAAGCCGAAGTGGCCGCCGACGAAGTGCCCGCCACCGCCCAGGGTGAAGACGGCGAAGCAGCTGGCGAAGAGACCCCGGAGAGCTGATCCTCTTCCTGCTTCACGGCATGAATTGACCCCGCGGCCCATTCCCTTCAGGGAGTGGGCCGCGACCGTTTTGGACCCTGCCCATGATCATCCTGGCGGGCCTGGGAAATCCCGGGCCGAAGTATCAGAACAACCGGCACAACATCGGCTTCATGGCCGCGGACGTGATAGCGGACCGCGGGCGCTTCGGCCCCGAGCGGGCCAAATTCCAGTCCATCGTGCGCGACGGCGAGGTCGAGGGCCACAAGGTCCTGCTGATGAAGCCCCAGACCTATATGAACGAGAGCGGTCGGGCGGTTGGCGAGGCCGCGCGCTTCTTCAAGGTCGCGCCCGCAGACATCGTGGTCTTCCATGACGAGATCGATCTGGCGCCCGGGCGTTTCCGCATGAAGACGGGCGGCGGGGCAGCGGGCCAGAACGGCATCCGCTCGCTGATCGCCCATCTGGGGGCCGACTTCCGCCGGGCCCGCCTGGGCATCGGCCACCCGGGCCAGCCGCAACTGGTCATGCCCCATGTGCTGGGCGACTTTCACAAGGCCGAGTATCCGTGGCGGGACGCCTTGCTGAACGCCTGCGCCGATGCCCTCCCCTTCCTCATGGCCGGTCAGGACGAACGCTATCAGGGCGAGGTGCTGCGTCTGGCCCCTGCCCCGAAGTTCAGCCCCCGACAGGCCGCCCAGGGTGACGACTGAGCCTCAGAACCGGGTCCGATAGGTATAGGTCAGGGTTTGGCTGGATCCCGGCGCCAACGCCAAGGTCCACGCAGGATAGCCGTTTTCACTGATGGCGCTGGCGAGGCTCTCGTCCGTGATCACAAAACCCGGGCGGTAATAGTCCTGCGGGATGATCTCGACCATGGCGAGGTCGCGTCCCGCATTGCTCACCACCACCTCGACGGTGACGATCGTGGTCGTGATATCGCCGGCCACCCTGGATCGATAGTCGGTGGTGCGAAGGGTGGCCCGGACGTTGGGTGACTGGCCGATCCGCAGTTCAACCGGCAAGCCCACCGGGCGGTCCGTGCTGCGGGCCTCCCCACTGAAGAAAGCCGCCCCGCCCTCTTGACGCTGGCGCAGGCTCCAGGTGCCTCCGGGCAAGGCCAAGCCGAGAGCCGATCCCGGGTCGTTGTCGAGCTTCAGGATGATTTCGGTGTCAAACGGGCCGTGTGATGCCGGCCCGTCGCTACGCGCGGAGACCCGTATCCGGTGGATCCGCTCGACCGGCACATCGCGGCGCTCCAGAAACCGCACCTGTTTGGTCTGGCGGGCCGCCACCGTCGTGCGTTCCGGCAGGGTATAGATCTTGTAGTCGCCGAGTTCTCCCTGCTCGGCCACGGGAGGCGGTGGTGGCGGCGGTGGCGGAGGTGGAGGCGGCGCCGGTGGCGGGGGGCCGTCCGAGCGCGCCCGGTAGCCGGTTACGACAATGTCATCGACGGCGTAGAGCTCGGGCATCTCGCCCTCGGTCGTCGTGTCCTGGGGCCAGCACCCGGCGCGACGCGGCAGGCGCGCCGCATCGACCGGCACGGTGCCGTATTCGGTCCTGAGGTTCCCCGCCACGGCCTGCACCGGCGCATCAACAAAGCCGGTGCTGCCGAAGTTGGCGAGGGTCAGCCAGCCGGTCAGCGTCATCGAGCGACCGTCCGGAGCCAGCTCGGCCACATAGTCGCTGGACCACTGCAGCCCGGTCGCCAGATAGGCCAGGGTCACCGTATAGCGGCCCGCCTCGCC
>CAXICH010000293.1:0-2445 GCA_964022245.1 uncultured Alphaproteobacteria bacterium | reverse complement strand
CCCGCACCCCGATCGGGCGCGCCTATCGCGGGGCGTTCAACGACACCCAGGCCCAACAACTGGGTGCCCACGCCGTGCGCCACGCCGTCGAGCGGGCGGGCGTCGATCCGGCCGAGATCGAGGATGTGGTGATGGGCGCGGCGCTGCAGCAGGGCTCGACCTCGACCAATGTCGCGCGTCAGATCGCTCTGGCCGCCGGCCTGCCCTCCACCGTGGCCGGCATGAGCCTCGACCGGCAGTGCGCCTCGGGCCTGATGGCCATCGCCACAGCCGCCAAGCAGGTGATGGTGGACGGCCAGGCGGTTGCCGTCGGCGGCGGACTGGAAAGCATTTCCCTCGTCCAGAACCAGCATATGAACCTCTACCGCTTCAAGGATGAGGCCCTGCTGAAGAAGGCGCCGCATATCTATATGTCGATGCTGGAGACGGCTGAGGTCGTGGCGGACCGCTATGGCATTTCGCGCGAGGCCCAGGACGAATACGCCCTGCAGTCCCAGCAGCGCACCGCCGCCGCCCAGGCCGCGGGGCATCTGGATGCCGAGATCGTGCCTATGACCACCACCATGCAGGTGATGGACAAGGCCACCGGCCAGACCTCGGCCAGGGAAGTTACCCTGTCGAAGGACGAGGGCAACCGGCCCGAGACCACGCTGGAGGGGCTGTCCTCGCTCAAGCCGGTCTTCGGCGGCGGCGAAAAGATCGAAGCGGGCCGGTTCATTACGGCCGGCAATGCCAGCCAGTTGTCGGACGGGGCCTCGGCCTCGGTGCTGATGGAAGCGAAGGACGCGGAGAAGCGTGGCCTGACCCCGCTTGGCCGCTATGTCGGTATGGCTGTGGCCGGGTGCGAACCGGATGAGATGGGGATCGGACCGGTGTTTGCCGTGCCCAGGCTGCTGAAGCGCCACGGGCTGACGGTCGATGACATCGGCATATGGGAGTTGAATGAGGCCTTTGCCGTGCAGGTGCTGTACTGCCGCGACAAACTGGGCATCCCCAATGACCGGCTGAACGTCTCGGGCGGGGCCATCTCGATCGGCCACCCTTACGGCATGTCGGGCGCGCGGATGACCGGCCATGTGCTGCTTGAGGGCAAGCGGCGCGGCGCCAAATACGGGGTCGTCACCATGTGCGTCGGCGGCGGCATGGGCGCGGCCGGTCTGTTCGAGATCTACTAGACCGAAATCGGTTCAGTTGGACGCATGTCCGACCGGGCTCAGATTTCGGTCCAGTATTATTCTGGAGCCTGATTCACGGCATCGGCGGAATCGCGAAGGCGATTCCACCTTAACCGATCAGGCTCTAGGCCTCGGGCACCTGGCGTCCCTGCTCTGCCGGGACTGCCATCAGCGACGAGACGAAGAGGTCGCGCCACAGGGCGACGTCGGAGTCTCGCACAACCTGCATCAAGGCCCGCCAGCGGTCCTTGCGCTCGGCCAGCGGCATGGCGAGCGCGCGACTGAGGGCGTCGGAAATCTCTTCGCGGCTGAAGGGATTGATCAGCAGCGCCTCGGTCATCTCCTCGGCCGCACCGGCAAAGCGCGACAGGACCAGGACGCCGGGGTCTTCGGGATCCTGGGCGGCGACATATTCCTTGGCGACCAGGTTCATGCCGTCGCGCAGAGGGGTCACCAGACCGACCCGGGCGGCGCGATAGATGCCGGCCAACTGATCGCGCCGATAGGTGCGGTTCAGATATCGGACCGGTTGCCAGTCGACATCACCATAGGTGCCATTGACGTGCCCGGCCAGGCTGTCGAGCCGACCGCGAATGTCCTGATAGGCATCGACCTCGTCGCGCGACAGGGGGGTGACCTGCAGCAGGAACACCTTGCCGCGCTGGTCCGGCTTGTCCTTGAGGAACTGCTCATAGCCCAGCAGTCTCTGTTCCAGCCCCTTGGAATAGTCGAGCCGATCGACCCCGACAATCATTGAGCGGAACGCCGCCGACGCCGCCATCCGGTCGTAGGTCCGCACCCCCAGCGGCGAGTTTCGGGCCTCGACGAAGGCATCGACATCGATGCCGATCGGGAAGACGCCGGTCTGGACGGTTTTTCCGAACGCCATCAGGGCGTCATTGGGCAGAAGGCGGCCATGAATGCCGGGCTCCGACGCGACATAGTCCCGGAACAGGTCCAGCCACTCGCGGGTGTGAAAGCCCAGCAGGTCGAAGTCGAACAGCGATTCCACGAGCCGCCGGTGATACGGCAGCGTCACCAGCAACTGCCGCACCGGCCAGGGCGTATGCAGGAAGAAGCCGATGCGGTTTCTGATCCCTCGCCGCCGCAGGTCCCGGGCCAGCGGGATCATGTGATAGTCGTGGATCCAGATCAGGTCGTCGGGCTGGATCAGTGGCGCCAGGGCCTCGGCGAACCGGTCATTGGTGCGTTCATAGCCCTCGCCGAACGAGCGCTCATAGGCCGACAGGTCGACCCGGTGGTGGAACAG
>CAXICH010000292.1:0-2448 GCA_964022245.1 uncultured Alphaproteobacteria bacterium | reverse complement strand
TCTTCAGCTGGGCGGCCAGACGCGACACCTTGCGCGAGCCCGTATTCTTGTGAACCACGCCCTTGGACACGGCCCGCATCAGTTCGGACTGGGCCTCGACGAAAGCGGTCTTGGCAGCACCGGCGTCACCGGCCGTCACGGCTTCCTGGAATTTGCGCAGGAAGGTCCGGACGCGCGTACGGCGCGCCTTGTTCACTTCGGTACGGGCCTCGATCTTGCGGATCGCCTTCTTGGCACCGGCGTTGTTAGCCATCAGTCAGAACCTTTGAACGGAAAGCGCCGCGGAACCCGTCCACGGCGCGGAAATCTCAAGAGCGCGCGGCTATAGCGGAAAGCTCAGGAGGGGTCAACGCGAGTCCGAGCGCCGCCTCACTTCCCTTTGAACGCCGGCTTCCGCTTCTCGACGAAGGCCGACATGCCTTCCTTCTGATCCTCGAAGGCGAACAGGCTGTGGAACAGGCGGCGTTCAAACTGCACGCCCTGGGTCAGGGTCGTCTCAAGGGCGGCATTGACCATCTCCTTGTTGGCCATGACCGCCAGCGGGCTCTGGGCGGCGATGCGGGCAGCGATCTTGCGGACCTCGTCCATCAGGGTGTCGTGCGGGACGACCCGGCTGGCCAGCCCGGCGCGCTCGGCCTCGGCCGCGTCCATCATGCGGGCGGTCAACACCATGTCCATGGCCTTGGATTTGCCGACCAGCCGGGTCAGGCGCTGCGAGCCCCCGATGCCGGGGGCCACGCCCAGATTGATCTCCGGCTGGCCGAACTTCGCCCTGTCACTGGCCACGATGAAGTCGCACAGCATGGCCAGCTCGCACCCGCCGCCCAGGGCAAAGCCATTGACCGCCGCGATGACCGGCTTGCGGAACCGGGTGATCCGGTCGTGGCCGAGGGCAAAGAAATTGCCCGTATACATCTGGGCATAGGTCTGGTCGGCCATCTCCTTGATGTCGGCCCCGGCCGCAAAGGCCTTGTCCCCCGACCCCGTCAGGATCAGGCAGCGCACGCTGTCGTCATGCTCGACTGCGTCGAGGAAGGCGGCCAGATCGCGAAACAGCGCCGAGTTCAGCGCATTCAGCGCCTCCGGCCGGTTCAGGGTCACCACCGCATAGCCGTCGTCGTGGCGTTCGATCGCCAGGGTGTCATAGGTGTCGGTCATGGGAGCGCTCCTTCTGAATCTGGCGCCTTCCTACCAAAGACCGTCAGTCCGGCGATAGCCCGACCATGGCGCCCAGCTTCAGCACGGTGTTCCAGTTGCGCCCGGTACCCATGCCCAGCATCCGGGGCGTGGCCTTTTTGAAGATGGCGGATTGTCCCTGTCCGTTCGGGAACCAGAAATAGAGGACGTCGCCCACGGCCTCGACCCGCTCGCCACCCGCCGCCAGCGCCCGACACCCGTCGATGGCCCCTGCCTTGATCCCCGCCTTCATCACCATGGCCAGCACTTTCGACGGTTCGGCGGCGGCCTCGGTCATAAAGGGATTGGCGGCGATCAGGGCCTGCCAGTCCGCAGGCGTGCGCACCATGGCCGCGACCTTGAGGCCGAACCGGGCCTCCATGGCCGCCTCGACCTCGCCCTCCAGCCGGGCGGGATCGCGGTCGCTCTCGACCACCAGATTGCCGCTGGCCAGAAGCGTCCGCGGATTGGCCAGCCCCATCTCCACCGCCATCTCCCGCTGCTCGGCCACGGGCGCCCGCACCCCGCCGGTGTTCATGCCGCGAAACAGGATGATGCGCTGGTCCATGGCTATCTCCTCTGACAGGCCGGGCACCAGAAGGTCGAGCGGCCGCCCTGCACCTGTCGGCGGATCACCGGGTGATCGGCGTTGCGGCGGCAGGGCTGACCCTCGCGGCCATAGACGTCGAAACTGTGCTGGAAATAACCCTGCCCGCCCTCGGCATTGGCAAAGTCGCGCAGGGTCGAGCCGCCGGCCGCGATGGCTTCGCCCAGCACATCCCGCACCGCGACCGCCAACCGCTCCAGCCGCGCCTGCGACAGGCTGCCGGCGGCAGCGCCCGGCGAAATCTGCGCCCGCCACAGCGCCTCGCACACATAGATATTGCCCAGCCCCGCCACATGCCGCTGATCCAGCAGGGCCACCTTGACCGGCTGGCTGCGGCCCCTGAAGCGCGCCTTCAGATGGTCGGCAGAGAAGGAATTGCCCATCGGCTCGGGCCCCAGACTGGCGAACCAGGGATGCGCCTCGACCGCGTCGGTCGGGATCAGGCCCATGAAGCCGAACCGGCGGGCATCGGCATAGCCCACCCGCGTGGCCACCCCGTTCCGCGTGGCGCACAGGCTCAGATGTTCATGCGGCCCGCGCACCGGAGCGTCGGTCTCGAATTCGCCCAGAGGATCGCCGTCCAGGGTGAAACGCCCGGTCATGCCCAGATGGGTCACCCAGGTCTCGCCGGTCGACAGCGGCATCTGCAGATATTTGGCCCGGCG
>CAXICH010000291.1:0-2479 GCA_964022245.1 uncultured Alphaproteobacteria bacterium | reverse complement strand
CCGCCACCCGCAGGGGTGTCGTCCAGGAAGCCGCGCCTATCGTCGCTAAAGGCCCGGATGTCAACCGTTTCAAGGCTCCAGAGGCCGCGCTCGCGCCACGCCGTGCCGATCAGCGACACGCCGAGCGGGCCGGGAAAAGCTTCCGGAAACATGGTCAGAACGGTGACGGGGTAGGACATGGGGGTGGCTCTATAGCAAAGCAGCCGGGGCGACGAGGTGGCGGTTATGAAACCCAATCAATCCAGCTCATCCCCGCGAAAGCGGGGACCCCGTTCCTTGGTTGCGCAGGGAGCTCGGGATCAGTTCATCAGTCGCCGCCCGTTATGGTGAACCATGGTCGCTCGTCCACCCGGGTTGAAGCGGGAGGCTCTGGAAAAGGCTTCCAGGCCCCTGCCATACTCGTAGGTGAAACTGGCGACGATACCCGATGCGCTTTCACACCTTACCCGGACCCGAGGCCCCTCGTCCGGTGTGGAGCAATGCGTGCCGCCGAGGCTCCAGTCCTTTGCGGGATTGTCCGGAACAATCATCTCGAGTGCGCCATCAAACCGAAGGCATCGAAATCCTGCGGCATCGCATCGAACAGCCGAGTAGAGGTCACCAGTCCTCCGCGCCTGACGTATCGCCTCAGCTGGATTGGTGGTGGACACGAAGGCCGCCATGCCGTCGTGGAAAAGCAGGATCTCGCCCTCGGCGCTTACATAGATCGGGTGCGGGGAGCCGGTTGGATGACCTGACGAGGCGCAGGCCGACAAAACCAGAGCGAAGGCAATCAAAAAGGAAGTTGAGTGCCTCAATGCCGATAGTCCGTAATCGGGCACTCACTGACGAGGCGCCACCCGTCTCCATCACGGCGCAATCTACAGGTCCGAACAATGAAATTGTGCCCGCTGTGGATCGCTTTGACCGTCATCATACCGCCCCGCTGTCGTGGTTGTTCGAATTGGTACTGACTGCCGAGGATGTCGAAATCTTCCGAACGGACAATTGCCATTGGCACTCCATTGGCTGTCCAGTCGCAGTCGGTTCCCCAGCTGTCTTCCGAAAGAGGCAAGCCGAGCTCCGGGCCAAAGCCATACTGACTTCTGGCGACCTCTGCGATCACACTGCAGCGTTCTGCCTTCCCGGCGGGCGAAACGGCAGTGCTCGCGCATCCGCTCAAGAGGAGGATCAGGCAGGCGGCGGCTGCGAGCGTCCTCACATCAGCCGCCCCGCATTCCGCTGATCGTGCGGTTCGGGGCGATGTCTTCGGCCGAGGTGATCAGGTGGATCAGGGCGGGCACGCCTTGCGCACGGGCCTCGTGGCGGGCGGTCGCCAGCGCATGCGGGAAGGCGTCGGTCGTCTCGCAGCGGACGCCGAAGGCCCCGAAGGCCTCGGCCCATTTGACGAAGTCGGGGTTCTTCAGGTCGGTGGCGATCACCCGCTCGGCGCCCGGATAGTGCCCCTCCTGGTGCATGCGGATGGTGCCATAGGTCGAGTTGTCGACCACGATCACCACGGGGTTCAGCCCGTGCTGCACAGCGGTGGCCATCTCCTGACCGGTCATCATGAAGTCGCCGTCGCCGGCCACACAGATGACCTCGCGGTCAGGATGCACCGCCTTGGCCGCCAGCGCCGCCGGCCAGCCATAGCCCATGGCCCCCGAGGTCGGCGCCAGCTGCGTCCGGCACGCGCGGTGGCGATAGAACCGGTGCAGCCAGGCGGCGAAGTTTCCGGCCCCGTTCGTGACGATCGCATCGGCGGGCATGACCTCGCCCAGATGCTTCATACACAGGCTCATATTGACGGCGCCGGTGACCTCGACCGGGGTCGAAAAGGCGTCGAAATGGGCATGGGCGGCCTCGCCCTGGTCGTGCCAGGTGCGGCCCGGCTCGAGCTGCGACAGGGCCAGCGCCGCCAGACTGTTGTCGGCCACCGCGGACGTCAGCGTCGGCCAGACACGGCCCAGTTCCTCGGGCCCCGGATGGATATGCACCAGCACCCGGGCCGTGTGGCCGCGGTCGAACAGGGTGTAGCCCTGGGTCGGATTCTCACCCAGTCGCGCGCCAATGGCGATGATCAGGTCGGCATTTTTCGCCCGCGCCATCAGCTTCGGATTGCAGCCCAGTCCCAGATCGCCCGCATAGTTGGGCCGGTCGTTGGCAATGATGTCCTTCCTGCGGAACGAGCCCGAGACGGGCAGGCCGAGGGCCTCGGACCAGGCGGCCAGCGCGTGGGCTGCCTCGTCGGTCCAGCCCGAGCCGCCGACGATCAGCAGCGGGCGCTCCGCCTTGGCCAGCCGGCTTTCGATCTCGCGCAGGGTGGCGGGGTCCAGCGCGGCACGCGCCGGGGTCACGGGCCGGACCGGGGCGGGCCCGCCGTCATCGTGCAGGATGTCCTCGGGCAGGGCGATAACGACCGGCCCCATCCTCCCCTGCAGGGCTGTGGCGATGCCGCGCTCGACAATCTCGACGGTGCGCTCCGGGCTCTCGATCTCGG
>CAXICH010000290.1:0-2500 GCA_964022245.1 uncultured Alphaproteobacteria bacterium | reverse complement strand
AGATGATGGTCGGATCGCTCTCCAGCCGCATGCCCAGCCGGATCCGGTTCGAGAACACCGAGGCGACCATGGGCCGCTCCTCGGCAACCGCGGTCTCCTTTTCGACGATGGAGGCCAGGATCACCGCCTCCTCGGGACTGCTGACCACGGTGTTGGGCCCCCGCTGGGCCCACAGTTCGGCCAGATTACGCTCATGGGCGCGTTGCATGCGCGTGATCACCGAGGCCCGGCTCTCTCCGCGCGTGACTTCATAGGTATCGGGCCACAGCGTGCCTTCTTCCGGCACCTCGATCTCGCCGGTCAGGATGTCCTCTCCCATCAGGATGTCGACCGCCTGCGCCGACGACCAGCCTTCAGGAAGCGTGACGAAGTGGCGGACCACCCGACCGTCGACCAGCAGGCTGATGACCGAACGCAGCGACGCACCCGACGGCACTTCATACTCGCCCGCCCGCAGCTTGCGGTCCGACCCGGTCAGGGTGACGGCCGCCTTGAACATGTCGGTTGAGCGGATCACCCCGGCCTGCTTCAGCGACGCGCCGATGGCCGACACCCCGGCGCCACTGGGCAGGACGACGATGGTCGCATCCCCCTGACGCGCCTCGGGTCCCGGCGCGTAGAACACGCTCCAGCCCCACACCAGGGCCCCGATCAGGAACAGGCTGAAGGTCGCCGACGCCGCGAGCAGCGCCGCTCCCAGCGGACGTTTCGAGTCGGGCGGCACGCCCTTGCCGCCCACTCTAGTCGACCTTCTTCAGGATCAGGCTGGCATTGGTGCCGCCGAATCCGAAGCTGTTCGACATGGCCACATCGATCTTCATCGGTTTGGCCTTGTGGGGCACCAGATCGATGGCGGTCTCGCGCTCGGGATTGTCCAGATTGAGGGTCGGCGGCGCGATCTGGTCGCGGATGGCCAGCACGGTGAACACCGCCTCGATAGCCCCGGCGGCGCCCAGCAGGTGACCGGTCATCGACTTGGTCGAGGACATGGCGACCGTCGAGGCCGCATCGCCCACCAGCCGTTCTACGGCCCCCAGCTCGATCCAGTCGGCCATGGTCGAGGTGCCGTGCGCGTTCACATAGTCGATGTCGCCCGGCTGAATCCCGGCGCGCTTCACCGCCGCCGCCATCGCGCGATAGGCCCCGTCCCCGTCCTCGGACGGCGCCGTGATATGATAGGCGTCGCCGCTCATGCCGTAGCCGACCACCTCGGCATAGATCTTCGCCCCGCGCGCCTTCGCGTGCTCATATTCCTCCAGCACCACCACCCCGGCGCCCTCGCCCATGACAAAGCCCGCGTGGTCCTTGTCGTACGGGCGACTCGCCTTCTCGGGCGTGTCATTGAAGTCGGTGCACAGCGCCTTGCAGGCCAGAAAGCCCGCGATGCCGATCGGCACGATCGAGCTTTCCGCCCCGCCGGCAACCATCACATCCGCATCATCCAGCGCGATCATCCGCGCCGCATCGCCGATGGCGTGCACGCCCGAGGCGCAGGCCGTCACCACGGCGTGGTTCGGGCCCTTGAGGCCATGCCGGATCGATATCTGTCCCGACGCCAGGTTGATCAGGGCCGAGGGGATGAAGAAGGGGCTGATCCGCCGAGGCCCCTTGGCCTCCAGTTCCAGCGAAGTCTCGGCGATGGGGCCGAGGCCGCCGATGCCGGAGCCCATCATAACCCCGGTGCGCTCCCGGTCGTGGTCGCTCTCGGGCTTCCAGCCGGCGTCAGCCAGCGCCTCGTCGGCCGCCGCAATCCCGTACAGGATGAAGTTGTCGACCCGCTTGCGGTCCTTGGCCGACATGATGCTGTCGGGGTCGAACACACCGGGGTCGCCCGGCTTGCCGCCGCCGCGACCGTCGACACTGGGCAGCTCACCGGCGATGGTGCAGCCCCAGCCCTCGGTATCAAAGGCCGTGATCGGACGAATGCCGGATCGACCCGCCAGAATGCCCGTCCAGTTATGCTCGACGCCCGTCCCCAGAGGGGTCAGAAGGCCCAGTCCCGTCACCACGACACGACGCATCTTGGCGGCTCCTTATCGATTCCACTGTGGCCACAAACACTAATGGCCGCCGGGCGGGCCCGCTAGGGGCACACCGCGGCGGCCATCGGGCCGGTTTCAGCCGGGCATCAGCCCGCCAGTTTCTCGTCGATGAACTTCACGGCATCGCCGACCGTCTGGATGTGCTCGGCGGCATCATCCGGGATCTCGATGTCGAATTCTTCCTCGAAGGCCATGACCAGCTCGACGTTGTCGAGCGAGTCGGCGCCCAGGTCGTCAATGAAGCTGGCCTTTTCAGTGACCTTGTCGGGATCAGCGTCCAGGTGGTCGATGACGATCTTGCGGACGCGTTCCAGAGTGTCGGACATGGGTGTCTCTGCCTTGATAAGCCGCTGAATGCGGCAGTTGTCTTACATGCCTGCCGTATGACGGCGAAGTCGCCGGCGCAAGCCTGAACCAGACTCGCCGCCGCCGTGTGCCCCTGCCCTTTAGCACAGTCG
>CAXICH010000289.1:0-2502 GCA_964022245.1 uncultured Alphaproteobacteria bacterium | reverse complement strand
TTGATCAGCATGGGCAGGTTCAGACCGGCGATCACTTCGGCGCGGGTTTCCTCCATGACCGAAATGGCGAGGTTCGACGGCGTGCCGCCGAACATGTCGGTCAGCAGGATGACGCCATCGCCGTCGTTGACCGCGCCTGCGGCATCGACGATGTCGCGCCGGCGGCGCTCCATATCGTCTTCCGGGCCGATGCAGATGGCCGCGACCCCGCGCTGGGGTCCGACGACATGTTCCATGGCCGCGAGGAATTCCGAGGCCAGGCCGCCGTGGGTAACGATCACCAGTCCGATCATGAAGGCTTCACCAAGACAGGACCCATCCCCGGCGTCATTCGCTGACCCGGGGTGTAACCCGGGCCGTGAGCCGCGCTTGATAGGCCAATCTGGCGCCGGATTAAAGCGTCAAGGTGAGACCGGACGCCGCATGGCCTCCGTCAGCGCCAGCGCGACGATGTCCGGCGCCGCTGCCGCACGGGCCTGAACCGCGAGGGCACGAAGCGGCAGTCCCAGCCAGGTGTCACAGCCCGGATCGGGCAGGCGCTCGGGCTCGACCAGCCCGAGGGTGACCGCCAGTTCAAGCCGGCAGACATCGCGATGGACCACGGATACCAGCCCGAGGCCGCGCGCCTCGATCCGGCCGGCGATCGGGCGGGGGGCACGGGCCCATAGCCGACCCCCGCTTGTCCAGATCAGGGCCGCGTCGTCGGCCACCAGCCGCCATCCCCGCGCAACGAGGCCGAGCGCCAGGCCTGTCTTCCCCACCCCTGACGGACCGGTGAGGGCGGCCCCGACCCAGCCATCCTCCTGCCGCCGGGCGACGACCGTGGCCTGAACCTGCGTCGGCGCGGTCATGGGCGGGTCGGCAGGGGCGTCAGGGTGATGACGAACCGGGCTCCGCTGATGCGTCCGGGATCGTCCGGATCGGTGATGTTCTCGGCCCATACCCGGCCGCCGTGAGCCTCGATGATCTGGCGTACGATGGACAGGCCGAGCCCGGAATTGGTGCCGAACTGGGTGCCCTTGGGCCGGGAGGTGTAGAAGCGCTGGAAGACCGTTTCCAGATTCTCGTCCGGGATGCCGGGCCCGTCATCCTCGACCCGGATGCGAATGTCATGAGAGGCGTCGGGCGGCCGGTCGAGGGTGAGCCGCACGGATCCGTCCGGCGGGCTGAAGGAGCGGGCATTGTCGATCAGGTTGCGGATCACCTGCCCGAGCGGGCCGTCGCGACCGACGATCCGGGTCGGCCCGGGCGTCTGGATCGACAGGTGCAGGGGCACGTCCCCCGGCTTGGGCGAGGTCTGGTAGACGTCGACGATATCGGTGAGCAGCGTGGCCAGGTCGAGGGTCCGGGGGCGATCGCGGGCCAGCTCCGCATCCAGCCGCGAGGCATTGGAAATGTCCGTGATCAGACGGTCCAGCCGGCGCACATCCTGTTGCAGCAGGGCGGTCAGTTTTTCCCGCTGGGCCTCGGCCTTGACCAGCGGCAGGGTCTCCAGCGCCGAGCGGATAGAGGTCAGCGGATTCTTGATCTCGTGCGAGACGTCGGCGGCGAACCGCTCGATGGCCTCCATCCGGTCGGAGAGGGCGCGGGTCATGGTCTCCAGCGACCGGGCCAGATCGCCGATCTCGTCGCGGCGCTCCTCAAGGTCGGGCATGGAAATGGCCCGGGTCTGCTGCAGGCGCACGCTGTCCGCGGCGGCCGACAGACGCATGACCGGGCGCGCGACGAACAGGTGCAGCAGCAGCGAGGAGAACAGCGACACCACCAGCGCCACGATGGCGAAGGGCATCAGGGCGGCGCGCTGGGCAGCCAGGATTTCATCGACGTCGGCGGCCTCGAGCGTCAGCACGCCCAGTTCCTGACGGACGTGGCGAATGGGCAGGGAGACCGAGATGACCCGGTTGCCGCTTTCATCCCGCCGGACGCCGGCTTGCGGTCCTTCGGTCAGCGCGGTTTCGATCTCGGTCGCCAGTTCCAGACGGGCCTGTTCGAGGCGGCGATCCTCCTCGACCTCGGCCTCCAGGTCGGGTTCCGGCACCGGGGTGGCCGAGGGCAGGGCGGGGGCCAGCGGCGCCCCCGGAATGGCTTCGGTGACCATATAGCTGTCAGCCACCGGCAGTCCGTCGCGGTCGAACACGCGGGCCCGCTGGCCAACCGGCACGAAATTGTCGCGCAGCCATTTCGCGGTTTCATATTCGTCCAGCGCCGGCGTGGGCACGCCGGTGGTGATGCCCAGCTCGCCCAGCACATTGGACATCAGCTCGGCCTGGGCCATCAGCGATTCCTGACGCGCCTCGATCAGGCCCCGCCGCCACTCATTCAGCGCCAGCGCCCCGACGAACAGGATCAGCAGGCTGAGCAGATTCAGCGCAAGAATCAGCGCGCCGAGACGCGATCCGACCGGCCGGAACCGCGAACGCGGCCGGGCCTCGCGACGGTCTTCGGGCTCAGCTTTCGCGGTATCTGTAGCCAACGCCGTACAGGGTCTCGATGGCGTCGAAT
>CAXICH010000288.1:0-2503 GCA_964022245.1 uncultured Alphaproteobacteria bacterium | reverse complement strand
AGGTGCCGTAGATGGCCTTGTCCAGCAGGGGCCGCCGCTCATAGTCGGCCCAGGCCCGATAGATGTCGCTGGGCACACCCGAAACGAACAGGTTCGGGTCGAACGAGGGCGACGACACCATGGCCAGGATGTCACCGTTGCGCACATCCATGACGACGCAGCCGCCGGACTCCTCGCCGAACACCTCCAGCGCGCGATTCTGGATATCGGCATCGAGGGTGAGGACGACTTCCTTTCCCGGAACGGCGGGGCGGGAATTCTCGGGATCCTCCCCGACCACGCGACCGCGCGCGTCCACCTCGACCCGCTGGCCGCCGGCATCGCCGCGCAGCTGGTCATCAAGTGCCGCCTCGACGCCCTGACGTCCGATGCGGAAACCCGGGTTGAACAGCAGGGCCGAGGGCTCTTCACCCTTGTCGCGCACGGCCTTGATATCGCGCTCCGAGACCTTGGCCACATAGCCGACGACGTGGGCGAACGAGCCACCGTGCGGGTAGTAGCGGGTCTCGTGCATGTCAGCCATCACGCCGGGCAGTTCGTTGGCGTAGAGATTGACCTTGGCGAACTCTTCCCAGGTCAGGTCGCTCTTGACCGGGACGGGCGAGAAACGCGGGGCGGCGTTGACGTCACGGATGATGCCGCGGCGCCGCTCAAGCGTGTCGGGGATAAGGCGGCCCAGAAGGTCGAGCGTCTGGTCCAGATCCTTGGTTTCATCGCGCACCACCAGAACCCGGAAACTGGGCCGGTTGCCAGCGATGACGACGCCGTCGCGATCGCGGATGATGCCACGCGGCGGAGGCACCAGACGGAAGTTGAACTGGTTGGCGGTGGCGAGGGTCGTGTACTCCTGGGCCTGGACGACCTGCAGCTGGCCGAGGCGCGCGGTCAGGCCCAGCACACCCAGTCCGGTCAGACCGCCCAGCACGAACGTTCGCCGCAGGAACGAGCCCTGCCGCTCATTGACGTCCGAAAAGAAGATCGAGGGTTCGCTGCTCATCGAAACCGCACATCGCCATCGTCAAACCGCTGGATCAGGCGATCCGCCAGCGGAAAGATCAGAAGCGTCGGCACTATCTGGCCCAGAAGGGCCAGCAGGCTCGGCGCCCGCCCGGCATCGATTGTAGCAATGACATAGGCCAGAAAGAAGGCTCCCAGGGCGGCCACTGTGTACCAGACGAACAGGACCCTGGTTTCCTGTCCCATCAGGAAGTTTCGCGAGACCAGAATGGCCGCATAGACGCACAGCAGCACGAGGCCCCAGAGGCCCAGCGGCGTGTACAGAAGCAGGTCCAGCATCAGACCGAGGACAAACAGGGCCAGCGGCGCAAGGATCGAGGGCCGGATGAGCGGCCAGGCGAAGGCCAGCACCAGCGGAATGATCGGCTCGGGAAGGCTGAGGCCGAACAGGGTGACGGGGGTTGCCAGCACCAGGGTGGCGAGGATCGCCATCAGGGAAGGATAGACGATCCACTGCAGAGGTCCGACGACGCGAACGGCGACCGGACGTCTCACTCGCCTGCACCGCCGGGCTGGGTGTTGGTCGCAGGGGCCTGCGTCGCCGGACCGGCCGGCGGCTCGGGCGCTGCGCCGAGCGCAGCCAGCGGGGGAGCATTGAGGGTCTCGGGATCGACCAGCTGGCCGAAGTCCTCGAATTTGAGCACCTTGACGAAGTCGATGGCACCCCGGTCACTGAACAGCTTGACCCGCCAGGAACCGTCGATGCCGCGCGCGACGACGCCGATCGGCACGCCCCGGGGAATCCCGCCGCCATCGCCGGAGGTCAGGACGCGATCGCCAACCTCGACCGAGCCCGTGCCCCGGACATATTCGAGGCGCGGATTGCCGCTGCCGTCGCCGGTCAGCATGGCGCGGGCATCAGTGCGATCGATCAGCACCGGGATACGGCTGGACACATCGGTGACCAGCAGCACGCGGCTGACCCGGGACGAAGTGCCCACCACCCGGCCAACCAGTCCGTGTTCATTGATCACCGGATTGCCGATGCGAACGCCCTGGCCGGTACCGACATCGATCAGGCGCGAACGGGCAAAGGGGCCGCGCGATTCCGAGATCGACCGGGCGGTGGCCATCTCGACGTCCGGCTCGACCCGGATGCCCAGCATGGCTTCATAGCGGGTGTTGATGTTCTGCAGGGCGATGTTGGCGTCGGCCACGGCCTGGAGCTCGGCGACCTGTTTCTTCAGGCGGCGGTTCTCGGACACGGCAAAGAAATAGTCCCCGACATAGTCGCTTGCCGCGCCCACCCAGCGTACCGGCGCCGCGAGAACGCTGCCCACCCCGCCGGACACCTGGTCGCCGGCGCCGCGCATGGCATTCTGGCTTTCGGGATCGCCGCGCCGCTGGCTCAGCAACAGGAAGACGGACACCGCCAGAACGACGAGCACGGTCAGGCCCGCCGTCCAGATCAGCGGCACCTTGAGATTTTCTAACGGTCCGTCGCGAAACGCCACGGCGACCCTTGCATCAGAGGGTTGGTGTCAAC
>CAXICH010000287.1:0-2510 GCA_964022245.1 uncultured Alphaproteobacteria bacterium | reverse complement strand
GGAAGTCCACCGACTGCATCAGCATGTAGTTGAACTCGAGGAAGGTCATCGGCTGTTCGCGTTCCAGCCGCAGCTTGACCGAGTCAAAGGCCAGCATCCGGTTGACCGTGAAATGGGTGCCGTAGTCCCTCAGGAACTGCACATACCCATAGCTGGACAGCCAGTCGTCATTGTCGACCATGATCGCATCGGTCGGCCCGTCGCCGAAGGTCAGGAATTTCTCGAACACCGTGCGGATCGAGGCGATGTTCGACTGGATCGTCTCATCGGTCAGCTGGGGCCGCGAGGCATCCTTGCCGGTCGGATCGCCGACCTTGGTCGTGCCCCCGCCCATCACCACCACGGGCCGGTGCCCGGCCTGCTGCAACCGGCGCAGCATCATGATCTGGATCAGCGAGCCGACGTGCAGGCTGGGGGCCGTCGCATCGAAGCCGATATAGCCCGACACCACCCCGCCGGCCGCTGCCGCATCCAGCTCGTCCGGATGGGTGATCTGGTGGATATAGCCGCGATCCCGCAGCGTCTTGAGGAAGTCGGACTTGAAGGCTGGCTCGGTCATGGGTCTTGAGGCTTGGCGGGGAAGGGAAGGGGCGTGTAGCACGGAGATTGCCCCAGCTTAAGGAGGCGCATTCGAATGGCTGTCAGTCTGTCGGCTCACCCCGCGTCGCCGCGCGACTCGCTAACGGTTTCGGTTGATCGGGAGCGCCGGGCGGACCGGCTCTGGCTGCGCTTCATTGTTGAGGGCGACACGGATGCCATCGAGTGGCCGCGCAAGACGATCGCGGCCCGCACGGACGGTCTCTGGCAGCACACCTGTTTCGAGGTCTTCGTCAGAACCGGCGATGGCTACGTCGAGTATAACCTGTCACCCTCCGACGCTTG
This sequence comes from uncultured Alphaproteobacteria bacterium, assembly GCA_964022245.1. Classification (GTDB taxonomy): domain Bacteria; phylum Pseudomonadota; class Alphaproteobacteria; order Caulobacterales; family Caulobacteraceae; genus Brevundimonas. Next base: position 1,628 of record CAXICH010000287.1, on the reverse strand, counting down.
GGCGACATATGTCTTCAGCGGCTATCGCGAGGGCATGCAGCCTGCACGGGTTACGGCGACAATCGACGGTCTGGACGGCGCGGAGAACTATGCCGCCCTCGAAGCCGTCATTGATCTCCCCCCCAATGCCACCGGTCCGATCGGCCTGTCCGCCGTGATCGAGTCGACCGATGGTACGCTCAGCTACTGGGCGCTGGCGCATCCGTCGGATAAGCCCGACTTTCATCATCCCGACTCGTTCGTGCTGGAGCTTCCATGAAAACCGGTCTCGACCGCCTGCTGTCCGAACCGGCGCTCCGCAGCCCCCTGAAGGGGCGCCGCGTGGCCCTGCTGGCCCATCCGGCCTCGGTGACCGAGGACCTGACGCACGCCATTGATGCCCTGGTGGCCTGTCCGGACATCGACATCACCGCCGCCTTCGGTCCCCAGCACGGCATGAAGGGCGACCTGCAGGACAATATGATGGAGAGCCCGGACTATCGCGATCCGGTCCACGGCTTTCCGGTCTTCAGCCTGTACGGAGAGGTCCGCCGTCCGAAGGACGCATGGATGGATACCTTCGATGTCATCCTGATCGACCTCCAGGACCTCGGCTGCCGCATCTACACCTATGTGACGACCCTGCTTTATGTGCTCGAGGCGGCGCAGACGCACGGCAAGGCCGTCTGGGTGCTGGACCGCCCCAATCCGGCGGGCCGACCCGTCGAGGGCACCCTGCTGCAGCCCGGCTATGAGAGCTTCGTCGGCGCAGGGCCCATGCCCATGCGCCATGGCCTGACGCTGGGCGAAATGGGCCTCTGGTTCATCGACCATTTCAAGCTCGACGTCGACTGCCGTGTCATCGAGATGCAGGGCTATGATATCGACGCCGCCCCCGGCCATGGCTGGCCCCTGCTGGAGCGGGCCTGGATCAACCCCAGCCCCAATGCCCCGACGCTCGGCATGGCTCGCGCCTATGCCGGCACCGTCATGCTGGAGGGCGCCACCCTGTCCGAAGGCCGCGGCACCACCCGCCCGCTGGAACTGTTCGGCGCCCCCGACATCGACGCCCGCGCCGTGATCACCGAAATGCAGCGTCTGGCGCCCGACTGGCTGAGCGGGTGCGCCCTACGCGACATGTGGTTCCAGCCCACCTTCCACAAACATGTGGGCGAGCTGTGCCACGGCGTGCAAATCCATGCCGAAGGCCCGCACTATAAGCACGCGGTCTTCCGCCCCTGGCGGGTCCAGGCGCTGGGCTTCAAGGCCATCCGCGCCCTGTACCCGGACTACGACCTGTGGCGGGATTTCCCGTATGAATACGCCTTCGGGAAGCTGCCCATTGATGTGATCAACGGCGCGCCGTCACTCCGGGAGTGGGTCGACGATGCGGGCGCAGTCCCCGCCGACCTCGACGCTCTCGCCACGCCAGACGAGACGGCGTGGAAAGACACGCGCAGTCGGTTCCTGATCTACTGAGCGGCGCTACGCCGGCTTTTCTTCCAGCCGCTTGTCCAGATAGGCGGCGACGCGGCGGTCAACGGCACCGATGTGGTCCTGCCAGAAGTGGGTGGCCCCGTCCTCCAGCTCATAATCGATGACGATGCCCTTCTGGGTGCGCAGCTTGTTGACCACGCGCTCGACCTCGA
>CAXICH010000286.1:0-2539 GCA_964022245.1 uncultured Alphaproteobacteria bacterium | reverse complement strand
ATCCTGTCGCTCCGACCATCTTCCGCAATGAAGACGGTTGGTTGAAGGGGTCGCTCTCGGGCGGCCCCTTTGCAATTGAGCTGTCAGCGCAACTGGCTGTCCTTGCTGCCGCGGCGGTTGATGGCGGAGTGGCGAATGGTGGCGTCGCGGCCGGACTGGCACTGGACGCAGGTGGTGACGCCCGGCAGGGCCAGCCGACGCCGTTCGGGAATGGGCTCGCCGCACTCGACGCACTCTTCCGTGCCGGGGCCGGTCGGCAAGCGGGCGCGGGCCGAGGACACGCCGTCGCCGACCGTATCCTCGATCTGGTCCAGAACTGCGCCGTCGCGTGTCCAGCCACCTGCCATTCGTCTTTCACTCCGAAATCGTTTGATCCCTCAGATGGGTAACAGACGGCCGGATTTCAAAGTTCCCTAGCGGGGCGGCGGCTCCTGCTCGGCCCATTTCAGCAGGGGGAACAGGGGAATACCCCAGGCGATACCGGCGATGGGATAGAAGATCAGGTCGGTCCAGAACGAGCGCGGCAACAGGGCGTGGATCGCCAGCACGGCCCAGATGTAGAAGGTCAGAAAGGCGAGGATGCCGATCATGGCCACCAGCCGCCGCACGCGCACCGGCATCAGCGGGTGTTCCGGAACAGGAAATGGGCGACCAGCGCCAGCGCCGCTGCCACCACCGACCACACGACCCACAGCCACTGGTCCATGGTCGCCACGCTGAACACGCGCACGGCCAGGAAGCCCCCGCACAGGGCGCCGGTGAAGGCGACCAGCAGCGGCGCCGCAAGGCCGCGGCGCCCGGTTACGGCATCAAAGGCCCAGGCCAGGACCGCTGTGAGCAGGACCGCCGCCGCAATGTCCAGATTGTCCATGTCCGTCTCCGATCCTGTGCGACGGCATGACCGTCAGAAGCGACTCGATCTTGCCGTCATCGACAGGCATATCGCCTGTATCGAGGTCGGGTCCATCGGCCTTTCACTGTACTGTACCCGTGGCGAGCTTTGAATGAACCGATTTGGTCAGCCCGAGCGTAGCGTTTCCGTGGCCGTGTGGCTGTTTCTTGTGGCGGGACTGGTGTTCGCCATGGTGGTGGTGGGCGGCATCACCCGCCTGACCGGGTCGGGTCTGTCGATCACCGAATGGAAGCCCCTGCTGGGTGCCATCCCGCCCATGAACGCCGCGGACTGGCAGGAGGCCTTCGACAAGTACAAGGCCATTCCCCAGTACCAGCTGGTCAATGCGGGCATGAGCCTGTCGGAGTTCCAGGGCATTTTCTGGTGGGAGTGGATCCACCGCCAGCTGGGCCGGGGGATCGGTCTGGCCTTCGGCCTGCCGTTTCTGGTGTTCCTGGCCGCGCGCCATATCCCGGTGCTGCGTCGATTTGGCCTGCCTGCCCTGCCGGACCGGCTGGTGTGGCGGTGTCTTATCCTGCTGGTGATGGGCGGGATGCAGGGGGCGGTCGGCTGGTGGATGGTGTCGTCCGGCCTCGAGGCGCGCGTCGATGTGGCGCCCGAGCGGCTGGCCTTCCATCTCGGACTGGCCCTGCTGATCTTCTCCGCCCTGATCTGGACCGGGCTGGAGGCCCTGAACGGGCCCGAACGGTCCGAGTCTCCATCTGGCTGGACACGCGGCGCCAGCCTGCTCCTCGGTCTGGTGTTCGTGCAGTGTCTGCTGGGGGCACTGGTCGCGGGGGGCAAGGCGGGGCTGGTCTATACCGACTGGCCGCTGATGAACGGGGCCTTCCTTGCGCCGGTCGACTGGGGGCAGGGGGCCCTGGCCTTTTTGCACGATCAGGCCCTCACCCAGTTCAATCACCGCATGACGGCCTATGCCCTGATGCTGGCCGTGGTGATCTATGCCGTTCAGGCCTGGCGCTGGCGGCTGGCCGAAGGGGCGGGGGCCGCAGCCTATGTCCTGCTGGCCACCGTGATGATGCAGGCGGGGCTGGGCATCGCCACCCTGATGCAGGCCGTGCCGGTCTGGCTGGGCGTGCTGCACCAGGCCGGGGCCGCCCTGGTGCTGGCGGCCGCGACGGTCAATCTGTGGCTGGTGATGCGGTCACGGCCCCGGCGCTTTATCGCCGGACCGAGGTCCATGGGCCTCTGATCGCCAGGGTCATGCCCGGGTACATGATGTTGACGAACAGCACCTCTCCGTCTGGCGAGAAACAGGCGCCGCCGAACTCCGAGTTTCCTGTGAAAACGTTGCGGGCTATCGTGTAGAGCTTGCCGTCCGGGGTTACGCCCTTGATGTGGTTGCGGATCTCGCGGGAATAGTTGTCCTCGCACAGGATCAGGTCGCCCCACGGCGCGATGGTCAGATTGTCGGCCATATTGACCATCTTCTCGTCCGTGCTCTCGACGAACAGCTGCAGCCGGTCCGGCCCGCCGTCGACGTTCGGTTGCAGGCGCATGACCTGACCGCGGCGGATCGGGCCGCCCGAGGTCGCGGTCAGGTAGAGCTCACCCGTGCCCCACCACAGGCCCTCGCCCCGGGCGACCAGGGCCGCACCCGCCGCGTGGCCGCGCTGGCGCAGGTCG
>CAXICH010000285.1:0-2569 GCA_964022245.1 uncultured Alphaproteobacteria bacterium | reverse complement strand
GACCTGACGGATGATGGCAAAGTCGCCGTTCAGAATGCCCGCTTCGATCATCGAATCGCCCTCGATCTCGAGCAGATAGTGATCCCCGGCGCCCAGCAGGGCCTCGGGCACGGCCATGCGATCGCGCTCGTGCTGGATAGCGGAGATGGGCGTGCCGGCCGCGATCTTGCCCAGCAGGGGCAGTTCGCGTGTGCCGGAGGACTCGTGATTGGCATTGGCCGCAGGACGGCCACCGCCCTCGATGACGTCGGGCACGAAGGGGCCGCGCGCCCGACCCGGAGTGACCGCCGCCTGATCCGGCAGTTTCAGCACTTCCAGCGCGCGCGCCCGGTGCGCCAGACGGCGGATGAAGCCGCGCTCCTCCAGCGCCGTTATCAGCCGGTGAATGCCCGACTTGGACGCCAGATCCAGCGCCGCCTTCATCTCGTCAAAGGAGGGGGAGACCCCGGTCTCGCGGATACGCTCATGAATGAACATGAGCAGTTCGTGCTGTTTGCGCGTGAGCATGGAGACCTCTGACCCGAATCTGTTCCGCCTGTGGACAATAGCGGAACACACCGCGAACGTCCATGCTGTGTTCGTGAGGTGTTCTGGTTAAGGAGCGGTTAGCGTGCCACTTCGGCCATCAACGCCCGCGTTGCCGCCTCCACGTCATCCTGCCGCATCAGGCTCTCGCCCACCAGCAGGGCGTCGGCGCCGCCGGCCACGACCGTGGCCACATCACCGGGTGTGAAGATACCGCTTTCGGCCACCAGCGTGGCGCCTTCAGAGGCCAGGGGCGCCAGCCGGGCGAAGGTGGCGATGTCGACCTCGAAGGTCCGCAGCGACCGGTTGTTCACGCCAATGAAGTCCGCGCCCAGCGCGACGGCGCGGGCCATCTCGGCCGCGTCATGGGTCTCGACGAGGGCGTCCATGCCGAAGCGGCGGGCCGCGGCCAGCAGGTCGGCGGCCAAGGCATCGTCGATCATGTCCATGATGATCAGGATGCAGTCGGCACCCAGCGCCCGGCTCTCGGCGACCTGCCAGGGGTCGACGAGGAAGTCCTTCCTCAGGCACGGCAGGCGGACGGCATTACGCGCCGCGATGAGATAGGCGTCGTCCCCTTGAAAGCTCGGCCCGTCGGTCAGCACCGACAGACAGTCGGCACCACCCCGTTCATAGGCTCGGGCGAGCGCGGGGGGATCGAAGTCGGCGCGGATCAGGCCCTTGGATGGGCTGGCCTTCTTGATCTCGGCGATCAGGCCGGGGCGGCCGGTGGCGCGCCGGGCCAGCAGCGCCGCCTTGAACCCGCGCGGGGCAGGGGCCCCGGCCGCGCGTCCCTCGACCTCGGCCCGCGACAGGGCGGCCTTTCGCGCGGCGACGTCCTCGCGCTTGTAGGCGGCGATCCGGTCCAGCACGTCACTCATGCTTCCGGCTCTGGCCGGGTGTGACTGATGGCGGACAGGCGGGTCAGGGCCAGCCGCGCCGCACCCTCATCGATGGCCCGGGCCGCCAGCGCCACGCCCTCGGTCAGGGTCCCGGCCCTGTCCGCGACCACCAGGGCCGCAGCCGCATTCAGCAGCACAATGTCGCGATAGGCGCCGGGCGCGCCGTCCAGCAGGTCGGACAGCGCCTTGGCGTTGGCCTCGGCATCGCCGCCGACCAGAGCCGCGGGATCGGCGCGGGGAAGGCCCGCGTCCTCGGGCGTCACGGTGAAGCGACGCACCGCGCCCTTGTGCCATTCGGCGACTTCGGTCGGGCCGGTGGTGGTCAGCTCGTCCAGCCCCTCGCCGTGGACGGTCCAGGCGCGCTCGGCCCCCAGACGCCCCAGCACCTCGGCCAGCGGCTCCAGCAGGGCGGGGTCGTAGACGCCCATGACCTGACGCCGCGCGCCGGCCGGATTCGACAGCGGCCCCAGCAGGTTGAAGACGGTTCTGAACCCGATCTCGGAGCGGATCGGGCCGACGTGGCGCATGGCCCCGTGATAGGCGGGCGCGAACAGGAAGCAGATTCCGGCCTGATCCAGCGCCCGTAGCTGGATCTCGGCCGGGGCCATCAGGTCCACCCCCAGAGCGGCCAGCACATCGGACGAGCCGGACTTTGAGCTGAGCGCCCGGTTGCCGTGCTTGGCGACCTTCAACCCGGCCCCGGCCAGCACGAGTGCGGCGGCGGTCGAGATGTTCCAGGTATGGCGTCCGTCCCCGCCCGTGCCGCAGGTATCGATCACGGGATAGGGCACGGGGAAAGGGGTGGCAGCCTCGCGCATGGCGGTGGCGAAGGCCGCGATCTCCTCGACCGTTTCGCCGCGCATCCGCAGCGCGGTGACGGCGGCGGCGACCTGGGCCGGGGTCGGCTCACCCCGCAGGCAGGCGGCGAAGAAGGCCTGGGCGTCCGGTCCGGCCAGCGGGCGGCCCTCGATCAGCCGGGCCAGCAGTCCCTTGAAACCGTCGGACATCTCAGGCCGCCTGTGTGCGGCGCACGCCCGCAAGGTCGAGGAAATTGGCCAGCATGGCATGGCCGTGTTCGGTGGCGATGGACTCGGGGTGGAACTGCACGCCGTGGATGGGCCGCGACACGTGGCTGAGGCCCA
>CAXICH010000284.1:0-2575 GCA_964022245.1 uncultured Alphaproteobacteria bacterium | reverse complement strand
ACATGGTGTAGAAGGTCGCGACCTCCAGCACCCGGATGGTCGGCATGTCGAGCAGTTCGGCGATGGCGCGGATGGCGGGCTCGGACACCCAGCCTTCCTGCTTCTGGACCAGCCACAGGATCGGGATGACCGCCGAAGCCTTGCGCTCAGCCGGATATTTCTGGATCCACCAGTCGCACTTGGCCTTCGTCGCCTTCGAAAAGGCGAACGAGGCCGGCTGTTCCTTGGCGAGACGACGAACGCTCATCAGACTTCCATTTCCGTGGCGACGACGCCGTCGCCCAGCATTTTCTTACGCACAGTCAGAACCTTGTGCTGACTGTTTCGGGTCAGCAGGAAGTTGTGGTGCCAGGTTTCACCGCTCGAGTCGGTGACGGAATAGCTAACCACCTGCCAGCCCTGCCGGACCAGATCGCTGAGGGGGGTATGGCTCATCGCGTGCCCCCCATCCAGCGCCCGATCCGGGCTTTCCAGACATCCCGACCGGCGTCGCGCAGGGCGCCCGCCAGCAGCGAGAAGGGCGGGACAAACCGCACCACCAGCTGACCCAGCATGATGGCGCCGCTCATCCAGACCACCGAGCGCAGGTTCGCCTCGAGAGAGCCCCTGCCCTCTTCCAGATAGCCAAGCCGGTACGCGCCGCGCACCAGCGTCACCCCGGCCACGGCCGGCATGGCCACAAGGGCCGAAGCCGCCGCGAAGGACACGCCGCCCATGATCGCCCGGCGGCGTGGCGAAAAGGCCAGCTGCACCGCGACGCCCAGCGTCAGCAGCACCGCGAACCAGATCGCCTGCGTCGTCGTGAAGACCGGCTGGACGGCAAAGCCCTGCATCAGCGATCCACCTCGCCGAACACGATGTCGAGTGAGCCGAGGATAGCCGAGACGTCCGCCAGCATGTGGCCGCGATTCATCCAGTCCATGGCCTGCAGGTGGCGGAAGCCGGGCGCCGAGATCTTGACGCGATACGGCTTGTTGGTGCCGTCCGAGACCAGATAGATGCCGAATTCGCCCTTGGGCGCCTCGACCGCTGCATAGACCTCACCCTCGGGGGTGTGGAATCCTTCGGTGTAGAGTTTGAAATGGTGGATCAGCGCTTCCATCGAGCGCTTCATCTCGCCCCGACGCGGCGGGACAATCTTGTGGTCATCGACCATGACCGGCTCGCCCGGACAGTTCCGCAGCCGGTGGATGCACTGCTCCATCAGGCTGACCGACTGACGCATCTCTTCCATACGGCACAGATAGCGATCCCAGCAGTCGCCGTTCTTGCCCACCGGCACGTCGAATTCCAGCTCGGCATAGCACTCATAAGGCTGCGACTTGCGCAGGTCCCAGGCGATGTCCGAGCCGCGCAGCATGACCCCGGTGAAGCCCCACTCCAGGGCCTGCGCCTTGGTCACGACGCCGATATCGACATTACGCTGCTTGAAGATGCGGTTCTCGGTGACCAGCGAGTCGATGTCCTTCATCGCCCGCGGGAATTCCTTGCACCAGCGGTCGATGTCATCGATCAGCTGGGGCGTGATGTCCTGATGCACACCACCGGGCCGGAAATAGTTGGCGTGCATGCGCGCGCCACAGGCCCGCTCATAGAACACCATCAGCTTCTCGCGCTCCTCGAAGCCCCACAGCGGCGGAGTCAGGGCGCCAACGTCCATGGCCTGGGTCGTCACGTTCAGCAGGTGAGACAGGATCCGGCCGATTTCCGAGAACAGCACCCGGATCAGCTGGGCCCGGTACGGCACATCCAGCATCAGCAGCTTTTCGATGGCCAGGCAGAAGGCGTGCTCCTGGTTCATCGGCGCGACGTAGTCCAGCCGGTCCAGATAGGGCACGTTCTGAAGATAGGTCCGCGCTTCCATCAACTTTTCAGTGCCGCGGTGCAGCAGACCGATGTGTGGATCGACCCGCGTCACCAGTTCGCCGTCCAACTCCAGCACCAGACGCAGCACGCCGTGCGCGGCCGGGTGCTGGGGCCCGAAATTGATCGTGAATTTGCGCTCGTCCATCTCGCGAGCATGCGCGGTCCGGCCGTCATGCTCGAGCGGCATGTCGTCAAAGACAGTCGTGCCGACCGTCGCGGGCGCCGTGGTTTTCAGGTCGTCAGCCATCCGACAAATCCTCGTCGCGGGTCACGGTCTTGCGGGTCAGGGCCACCAGCCAGCCGAGCGCCAGGGTCAGAACCCCCATGCCCGACACGGCCGCCGTTGAAATTTCCCAGTCGCCGGTCAGCACGGCAATCGCCAGCGGCGTCGACAGCAGCACCGCCGAGGCGCCCAGAAGGGCGCTTTGAAGCTCACCCGCCGATAGCCGTCGGATACCCGCTCCAACCGCGAGGCAAACCACCGCGATCATGATCGACACGCCCAGCGCCTGCAGCTGGCCCTGCGGGATCTCCGGGGCACGCGTGAACCAGCCGGTCAGCCGGGCGCCCAGGGTGAACAGGAAAGCGGTCGAAAACGTCACCAGAAAGAAGGATGAAGCTGACCGGATGGCGGTGCGGGTCATCAGGGTCATGCCTTGTCCGGTGCCGCCTTCTCGTCACCCGGCAGGACCGGCGCCGGATAATCGGC
>CAXICH010000283.1:0-2585 GCA_964022245.1 uncultured Alphaproteobacteria bacterium | reverse complement strand
GACTTAAAATCCCTCGACTTCGGTCATGCGGGTTCGAGCCCCGCCGCTCGCACCAAATCTAGCGCTTCTTGCCGAGTTCTGCGGCGATGTCCCTGATGTTGCGGCCGACCTTGCGGTGGGCGGCGGTCAACTGGTCGCGGGTGACGCCCCAACGCTTCATCCAGTGTTCGACGGCCTGTCGCTCGGACAGGTCCAGCCGGTCCTTGCTGATGAAGCCGCGCTTGTCCTTGAGGCCCGCCATGGTCGTCTCCCTTGAGGATGCGGGCGTAGCGCGAAACGGGGCCGGGCGCGACCAGCCAAACTGCGCGGAATCGGCGTAACTTCGTGTTTCGCGCAAAGAACCGCCCTTAACCCGACGCGCTTTCGTGGGCACAAGGGGGAAATCCCCTCCGTTCGCATGGATAGTCGATGAAGAGAGCCCGACACGCCCGGATCGTCGCGACCCTGGGACCGGCCAGCCGGTCGCCCGGCATGGTCAAGACCCTGGCCCAGGCCGGGGTCGATGTGTTCCGTCTGAACTTCAGCCACGGGTCGCACGACGATCATGCGGCGGCGCTGAAGGCGGTGCGCGGCGCCGAGATGGCGCTGAAACGGCCGCTGGGGGTGCTGGCCGACCTGCAGGGACCGAAGCTGCGGCTGGGCCGGTTCAAGGACGTCGAGATCGATATCAAGCCGGGCCAGAAGATGCGGCTCGATCTCGATCCCGAGCCCGGTGACGAAACGCGGGTGCAGATGCCGCATCCGGAAATCTTCAAGGCCCTGCGCGACGGCATGCTGTTGCTGCTCGACGACGGGCGGGTGCGGCTGCGCGTCGGCAAGCGGTCGGACGACTGGGCCGATGTGACGGTCGAGAGCGGCTCGAAGCTGTCGGACCGCAAGGGGGTGGCGGTGCCCGAGGCGGTCATTCCGGTCTCTGCTCTGACGCCCAAGGACCGCGAGGATCTGGCCTTTGCCCTGAGGATCGGCGTGGACTGGGTAGCGCTCAGCTTTGTGCAAAAGGCCGAGGACATGGCCGAGCTGAAGCGGCTGGTGAACGGCAAGGCGGCCTGTCTGGCCAAGATCGAAAAGCCGCAGGCGCTGAACGAGTTGGAGGCCATCCTCGACTATTCCGACGGGGTGATGGTGGCGCGCGGCGACCTGGGCGTCGAGCTGGAGCCCGAAGAGGTGCCGGTCGCGCAAAAGGCCATTATCCGCGCTGCCCGCCATCGCGGCGTGCCGGTAATCGTGGCGACCCAGATGCTGGAGTCGATGACCGGGGCCCCCGCCCCGACCCGGGCCGAGGCCACTGATGTTGCCAATGCGGTTTACGAGGGCGCCGACGCCCTGATGCTGTCGGCCGAGACGGCGTCCGGCGACTATCCGGTCGAGGCGGTGACCATGATGAACCGGATCATGGAGCGGGTGGAGCGCGATCCGGTCTGGCCCAGCCTGATGGATGCCGAACACGCAGGCATGGATGACATCGACGCCGATGCCCTAGTCGCCGCGGCCCGCAAGGCCGGCGAGGCCCAGTCGACCGCCTGTATCGTGGTGTTCACGACGCTGGGCGGCACGGCCCGGCGGATGGCGCGCGAGCGACCGCTGCACACGGTGCTGGCCCTGACGCCCAATCCGGACACGGCGCGGCGGCTGGCGCTGGTCTGGGGGCTGGAGCCGCGTCTGGGCCGCCAGCCCGACTCGCTGGAACAGGTGACCGACGACGCCGTCAACGGCGCCATGGACTATGGCCTCGCCGAGCCCGGTCAGAGGATCCTGATCCTGGCCGGGACGCCGTTCGGTGCGCCGGGGGCTGCGAATCTGTTGCGGCTGGCGCATGCTCCGGCGAAGGCGAAACGCGCCCGGAAGACCTGACGGCCCCGGATGATCAAATATATCGGCTCGAAGCGGGCGTTGCTGGGGCAGGTGACCTCGGCCATCGGCGCGCTGGCGGGTCCGGGGACGACCGTGTGCGACCTGTTTTCCGGTTCAGCGCGCGTCGGGCATGCGTTGAAGCGGGCGGGCTATCGGGTCTGGTCGAATGACCACAATGCTTATGCCCACACCTTGGCCACGGCCTATGTGCAGGCCGACCGCGAGCGCTGGCATGACCGGGCCGAGGCGGTGCTGGCCGAACTGCGGACGCTGAAGCCCGAGGCCGGCTGGTTCACCCGGGCGTTTTGCGAGGACGCCCGCTATTTCCATCCCGACAACGGCGCGCGGATCGATGCCATGCGCGAACGGATCGAGGCCCTCGACCCTGAGCCGGAGCTGAAGGCCATCGTCCTGGTCAGCCTGATGGAGGCGGCCGACCGGGTCGATTCCACGGCGGGGGTGCAGATGGCCTATATGAAGCGCTGGGCCCCGCGCGCGCTCAAGCCGCTGGAACTGCGGATGCCGGATGTGCTGCCGTCGGTGGGGGCGCCGTGCCGGGCGACGCAGGCCGACGCGGTCGATATCGCGCCCGAGATCGAGGCCGATCTGGTCTATCTGGACCCGCCCTATAACCAGCATTCCTATCTGGGGAACTACCACTGCTGGGAGAGTCTGGTGCTGTGGGACAAGCCCGAGACCTATGGCGTCGCCAACAAGCGGATCGATGTGAAGAC
>CAXICH010000282.1:0-2602 GCA_964022245.1 uncultured Alphaproteobacteria bacterium | reverse complement strand
CGTCGGCACGCGCAGGTTTTCCAGAATGCCCAGATCGCTGCGGGCTTCCTCGCGCAGCATGACCCGGATCGGGATCTGGCGGTCACCGAGATTGAATTTGGGTAGCAGTTGATCCGCGTCGCCGAGCGTCGCCACCCGGGCGACCGAACTGATGTCGGCGGACGCCACGCCCTGCAGGGCCGCGACTTCGGCCTTGGGCGTGATCAGGATCTCGGGACGCACAAGCGCGGCGGAGGATATGACGTTGGTCAGACCGGGGATTTCCCGCATCTGCCGCTCAACGGCCGCAGCGGCTTCTTCCAGGGCGTCGCCGTCATCGCCGACCAGCTGGATCGACACCTGGCTGCCCTGACCATCGGCCCCGAACTGGACGCGCGCGCCCGGAATGGCGCGCAATACCGGGCCCATCTCCTGCTCAAAGGCTTGCTGGCGCAGGGACCGCTCGCTGCGTTTGACCAGATTGACCGTGATGTTGGCCGAGCGAACCTCGGCTGCCGATCCGCCGCCACCGGGCCCGAAGCTGACCGAGGCCGAACCCACCGACGAGTAGACCGACCGCACCTCAGGCCGTTCCAGCAGCGCCGTATTCACCCGTTGAACGACAGAGTCCGTCTCGGTGAGGGTTGAGCCGGGGGGCAGCTGGATGCTGACGCTTGAGCGCGAGACATCCTCGGCCGGAATGAATTCGAACGGGAGTTGCATGGCCAGGAAGAGTGAGCCGACCAGGAACAGGCTCCCGCCGCCCATGACCCACAGGCGGTGGTCATTGCGCCGCCGGACCACGCGATGGGCAAACCGGCCACGTGGATCATCGCCCCCTTTGCGGAAGTCGTTCAGGGCCCAGTCGAGAACGCGCAGATAGCTCTTCATCCAGGCCGGATCGCCATGCTCCTTGCCCTGATCGCGCTTCAGCATGTAGGCGCCCATCAGGGGGGTGAGTGTCCGCGCCACGACCAGCGAGAAGAAGACGCTGACGCAGGTGGCGATGGCGAAGCTCTTGAAGAACTGGCCGACCACGCCGGGCATGAAACCGGTCGGCGCGAACACCGCCAGAAGGGTCGCCGTGGTCGCGATCACGGCGAGACCAATTTCATCCGCAGCCTCGATGGCCGCGGGATAGGGGGCCTTGCCGTCGCGGATGTGCCGCACGATGTTCTCGATCTCGACGATGGCGTCATCGACCAGAATGCCGATCGTCAGCGACAGGGCCAGCAGGGTCACGACATTCAGCGACTGACCGGTCAGGTCCATGATCCAGAAGGTCGGGATCAACGACATGGGCATTGCCACGGCCGCGATCAGCGTGGCCCGCCAGTCGCGCAGGAAGACGAACACCACCAGCACGGCCAGGCCGGCGCCCAGCAGCAGCGCCTCGACCGAGGCGTGGAAATTGTTGATCACGTCCGAGGTGGTGTTGGTCACCTCCTCGATGGTGACATTGTCCAGTTCCTCATCCAGCGCCTCGATGGCCGCCTGGGTGGATTCATAGACATCCAGCTCGGACGAGCCCTTCGAACGGCTGATGCTGAAGCCAACGACCTCGGCCCCGTTGTAGCGGGCGCGCCCGCGCGGCTCGGACCATTCGTCGACCACCTCGCCCAGGTCGCCCAGACGGACCGAACGTCCCCCGACCGGAATCCGTGTCTCGCGCAGGTCCTCGACCGACTGGGCTGAGCCCACTGTGCGGATCGCCTGTTCCTCGCCGCCGATCTGGCCGCGTCCGCCGGGCAGGTTGATGTTGGACGCCCGCAGCTGGTTCGACACCGCCGCCGCCGTCACGCCCTGGGCTGCCAGCTTGGCAGGATCCAGCTTGATGCGGATCTCGCGGCTGACGCCCCCGTCACGGCTGATCTGGCTGACGCCCTCGATCGAGAGCAGTCGTTTGGCCACGGTGTTGTCGACGAACCAGCTCAACTCCTCGGGGTTCATCCCGGGGGCGCGCACCACATAGGTGGCGATGGGTTGCTGGGTGAACTCGATGCGCTGGACAATCGGCTCCTGCACATCCGACGGCAGGTTCTGGCGAATGCCGGCGATGGCGTTGCGCACATCATTCGTCGCCTTTTCCAGGTCGACACCGAGCTGGAAGGTGATGGCCGTCGTCGAGACCGAGTCATTCACGGTCGAGCTGATGTCATCGACCTCACCAAGGCCCGCCACCGCGTCCTCGACCAGACGCGTGACCTGGGTTTCCAGCTCCGTCGGCGCCGCACCCGACTGGACGACGGTGACCGCCACGATCGGCAGATCGACGTTCGGAAAATTGTTCACCGGCAATTTGAAATAGCTCAGCACCCCGGCGACCGTCAGGATGATGAACAGCAGCACGACCGGAATCGGGTTCCGGATGGACGCCGCCGAGATGGTGTTGAAGTTCATCGGGGCGGTCTCAGCGTTCGGCCGCGACGGCGGAAGCCGTCGGCGCAACGGCCGGCGCAGCGGTCGCCGGCGCGACCGTCACCCGATCGCCATCGGCCAGGAATCCTGCGCCCTTGACCACCACCCGCTGACCCGCCTCCAGCCCGCTGTCGATCGCCACATTCGACCCTACGCGCGCACCGGTCCGCACCTGCACAAAGCGGACGAAAGAGTTGTCGCCGAC
>CAXICH010000281.1:0-2634 GCA_964022245.1 uncultured Alphaproteobacteria bacterium | reverse complement strand
GGTTCGGCAGGGCCATGGCGGCATTCGAGATATCCCCCATGCGCCAGACGAACTCGATGTGCTGGAACGATCCGACGAAGATCATCACCACCCACAGCAGGCGCCACGGAATGGCGACGCCCTGCCCGAACAGATAGGTCGCCGCCCGCTCGCCGTAATAGCTCCAGGTCAGCAGGGTGGTGAAGACGAACAGGATCAGCGCCACCGACACGACCATTCCGCCCAGTGTCGTCTGGCCGAACAGCATCTGCGGGAAGACCGCGGAATAGGCCGCCAGCGTCATCTCGAAGCCGCGCAGGTCCGAGTTCCAGACGTGTTCCACCGTGCCGGCTCCGGCCGGGAAGGATCCCTGAACCGTCAGCATGACCAGTCCGGTCATGGTGCAGATCACCATGGTGTCGATGAAGGTGCCCATCATGGCGAACCGGCCCTGGCGCGCCGGATCGTCGGTCTTGGCCACGGCGTGGGCCATGGGGGTCGAGCCCTGACCGGCCTCGTTGGAGAACAGGCCGCGCGCCACACCGGCGCGGATGGCCATCATCACGGCGGCACCGGCAAAGCCGCCGGTGGCGGCGCTGGGGCTGAAGGCGCTGCCGAAGATCATGGCAAAGGTGGCCGGCAGGTCCTCCACGTTCAGGATCAGGGCCAGCAGGGCCAGCACCAGATAGGCGATGGCCATGACCGGCACGACCTTTTCGGCCACGCTGCCGATCGACTTGATGCCGCCGATGATGACGATGAACACGGCCGCGGCCACGATCAGGCCCGCGCCCCACTCGGGCATCGGGGCCAGGGCGACGATCGAGTCGGCGATCGAATTGGCCTGAATCATATTGCCGGTGGCCACCGCCGAGAACAGCGTCCCCAGACAGAACAGCACGGCCAGCCAGTTCCACTTCTTGCCCAGACCCTTGCGGATGTAGCTCATCGGTCCGCCGCGATAGGTGCCGTCGGGCCCGACATCGCGGAAGCGAATGGCCAGCGAGCCCTCGGCAAAGGCCAGCGCCATGCCGAACAGCGCCGTCACCCACATCCAGAACAGGGCCCCGGGTCCGCCCAGGGTGATGGCCGTGGCCACGCCCGCGAGGTTACCCGTGCCGACCTGGCCCGAAAGGGCGGTCGACAGGGCCGCGAACGGCGAGATCTCACCCTTGCCTGACGGGTCTTTCTTGAACAGGCCGGCAAAGGCCTCGCCCAGTTTCAGGATCGGATAGAAGCGCAGGCCGATCATGATCCAGGCGCCGACGCCCAGCAGCACGATCACCATGGGCGGGAAGGGGATCACCTCCGCCCCGTTCCAGGTCCCGCCCCAGATCAGATCGCTGACGTTGGTGACCTGGTCGTAAAAGGCCTGCACGCCTGCGGGCGTCGCTGCTTCGCTCATTCCCCATTCCCCCGGGATGCCGATGAAAGCGGGCACCTTAACGGCCTGTCCCGGAATGGGAACGCTTTTCTGACCTTGCGGCGTTACCCGGGTCGGTGAACCGCGCAGACCTTGTTGCCCGACGGGTCGCGCAGATAGGCCAGCACCAGCGCGCCGAACGGGCCGTTACGCTCGCCGGGCGGGTCCTCGATGGCCGTGCCCCCCGCGGCGACGCCGGCGTCATGGAAGGCCTGAACCATCTCCGGCGTCTTCGCGGCAAAGCCGATGGTGCCCCCGTTGGCGTGACAGGCGGGCTCCCCGTCAATCGGCGTGCCGACGGCAAACGCCCCTATCCGCGTGCGCCACCAGAAGCGGCCCCTGGCGTCGGGCCCCTGCCCCGGCTCATGGCCCAGCGCGCCAAGCACCGCGTCATAGAAGCGGCGCGACGCCTCGACGTCATTGGCGCCAACGGTGATGTGAGTGAACATGGCCTTCCTCCCCGGAGTGTTAGTTGTTTTTGTAGACTAACCGCAAACCCGCCACCTTGTCATCCCGGAATTCGCGCCAGCGCCGGTGCCTCAGCGACACTCCCCAGCCGGGAAGCGCTTGCGCTAACCCGGCACCCCCCAGGCTTCGTTGAAGAAGGCGTCGTCCATCAGCCTGCCCTCCGGCCCGGAAAGCACCTGCCAGCTCTCGGGAACCGGCATCGGCATGCCCGGGGGCGGTTCACCGCCGCCCCAGGCCGAGAAGAGCAGGCCAAACACGACAGGTCCCCCGGAGACATCCGGCGCTTTGACAGCCTCAAGGTCCTGCTCAAGCGACTCCCGAATTTCGGTCAGGATTGGCGTCCCGGTGACGATCCAGCTTCGCCCTTCCTGCCCTGGCTTGATCATGACGATGATAACGCCCGATACGCCCTCATGTGAGTGGGCCGAGAATCCGATCGCGGCCCTTTCCTTCAGGGACTCTACGTAGCTCGCCAGCGTGCTCGCCGGAACTCTTGGTTCGATGACCTCGCCTGGCAGGTAGAGCGTAATGCTGTGCATGGCCCACGCAGGGCCGGGGACAGGGCTTTTCCGGAAATCATCGCCTTGCGGGTTCTGGACCGGCGCGGCGTCGCAGGCCCCCATCAAAAGCAGGCTGAGCAGGATGGGGGCTGGTCTCAAAACACCACCACGCTTCGGATGCTCTTGCCCTCGTGCATCAGGTCGAAGGCCTTGTTGATGTCTTCCAGCGGCATGGTGTGGGTGATCATCGGGTCGATCTCGATC
>CAXICH010000280.1:0-2667 GCA_964022245.1 uncultured Alphaproteobacteria bacterium | reverse complement strand
AGATCGACTGGGTGAACAGGCTCAGCATGATCAGGCCGGGCACGATGAAGGCGCCATAGGCCACGCCGTCGATCTCGGTCATGCGGCTGCCGATGGCCGAGCCGAACACCACGAAATAGAGGGCGGTGGTGATAACCGGCGTGACAATCGACTGCCAGAAGGTGCGCAGGGCGCGCGCCATCTCGAAGCGATAGATGGCCCAGACTCCGTAGGCGTTGAAGCTCATGATGCGGCTCCTTCACCGGTCGACTGTCGGGCCGGCTTGTCGCGATGAACCAGGCTGACGAAGATGTCTTCCAGCGAACTCTGGGCGGTGTTCAGGTCCTTGAAGCCGATGCCCAGGTCACTGACCGCGCGAAGCAACGACGGCACGCCGGTGCGTTCGGCATTGGCGTCGAACACATATTCCAGCTCATTGCCGTCGGCCTTCAGCGTGACCTTCCACTCGGCCAGTTCGGGCGGCACAGTCTGCATGGGGTCCTGAAGATTCAGCGTCAGCGTCTTCTTGCCGAGTTTTTTCATCAGTTTGGTCTTGTCCTCGACGAGGATCAGCTCGCCGTTCAGGATCACGCCGACCCGGTCGGCCATTTCCTCGGCCTCCTCGATGTAGTGGGTGGTCAGGATGATGGTCACGCCCCGCTCGCGCAGGCCCCGCACCAGGGCCCACATATCGCGGCGCAATTCGACATCGACGCCGGCGGTCGGCTCATCGAGGAACAGGATGTCCGGCTCGTGGCTGAGCGCCTTGGCGATCATCACCCGGCGCTTCATGCCGCCGGACAGGGTCATCAGCTTGGCGTCCTTCTTGTCCCACAGGCTCAGATCGCGCAGCGTCTGCTCAATGAAGGCCGGGTTCGGCGACCGGCCGAACAGGCCACGGCTGAAGGTGACTGTGGCCCAGACGGTCTCGAAGGCGTCGGTGGTCAATTCCTGCGGCACCAGGCCGATGCGCTCGCGCGCCCTGCGATAGTCGGACTGGATGTTGTGACCGTCGACCAGCACCGTTCCGGTGCTCGGGGTAACAATCCCGCAGATGGTGCTGATCAGCGTCGTCTTGCCGGCACCGTTCGGGCCCAGCAGGGCGAAAATCTCGCCTTTTGAAATCTGCAGATCGACCTGTTTCAGCGCCTGGTGGCCGCTGGCGTAGGTCTTCGTCAGGCCGTCGATAGAAATGACCGGCTGCATTACGTCCCCCTCGTCTCCGGCCTTGCCAGATAGGGCCTCAATATCCGCCCCACAAGGCGGAGCTTCCGGCGGCTTCGAGAGTTGATGCTGCCGATGGACATGAGCTGGGCAGAACACCGCACCGAAAAACTGGTCAGGGAGGTGCGCAGGCTCTGGCGCCAGCGCCCCGAGACCGGCGCTGTACTCGAGGGGCTGGCCCGCTTCGGCTATGGCGCCCGCGGCTTCGTCTATGTGTCGATCGGCGTGATCCTGATGCTGACCGCCCACGACCTGACCAGCCAGACGGCCGGATCGACGGGCGTAGTTGAAACGCTCGCACGCCAACCGTTCGGTCGCGTCTGGTTGATGGCACTCGGGGTGGGCCTGTGGGCCTTCGTCCTGTGGCGGGTCCTGCAGTCGGTCTTCGACGCCGACAATGAGGGCCGCGATTTGCCGGCGATCGGCAAGCGGGCAGGGCAGGCGATTAGCGGTGTAGTCTATGGCCTGCTGGCCTCGACCGTTTTCGAGCTGCTGGACGAGGTGAATTCCAATCCGACGGCCAGCGATGTCTCCGAGAACCAGGACAAGGCGCGAGCCCTGATGGAGCTGCCGTTTGGCCAGGCCATGCTGATCGGCGTCGGTCTGTTGATCCTCTCGGTTGGCATCGGCAATGTCGTGCGCGGCATCCGGAATGACTTCGGACAGGACCTCCGCTGTTCGGAAACGGTCTGCAAACGCGTCGTGCCTCTGGCACACATCGGCTATGTGGCCCGCGGCCTCGCCTATTTCCCTCTCGCCGGTCTGGTCATGCTGGCCGGCTTTCGCGATCGGGCGAGCGAGATCACCAGCTTCGGCGGGGCGCTGGAGTCCGTCGAGACCCTGCCCACCGGTCCCTGGCTGCTCAGCGCCGCGGCCCTGGGGCTGATGGCCTTCGGCGCCTATGCCTTCGTCGAGGGCCGCTTTCGCCGTATCCGTCCACCCCGCGACCTCGATCTCACCTGACCTGCGTGCGTCCGCGGCGTCCCGGGCGCGTATCTGCTGAAACCCAGACCGGAGCCCTGACCATGTCGATTGTTCGCCTGTCCGCCCTCGCCGCCCTGACGCTGCTGGTCAGCGCCTGCGTCACCGCCCCGTCGCCGTCGGACTACCGCGCGCCCGAACCGCTCAAGCCGGTCGATGCCGACCGCCTCTACTCCGGTCGGTGGCTCGAGGTCGCCCGCCTGCCCATGTCGATCACCGACGGCTGCGTGGCCGGGGCCTCCAACTATACGCTGGTGAACGAGACCCGCGTCGACGTTCTGGACACCTGTCAGGTCGGCACCCCCGACGGGCGCGAGAAGGCGATCGGCGGCCGCGGCGAAATCCTCGATCCCGGCACCAACACCCGGCTGCGTGTTCGCTACGTCGCTGGCTTCGTCACCTGGGACTACTGGATTCTGGATCGGGCTGACGACTACAGCTGGTTCATCTCGGCCGATCCGACCTTCGAGAAGCTGTTCATCT
>CAXICH010000279.1:0-2680 GCA_964022245.1 uncultured Alphaproteobacteria bacterium | reverse complement strand
ACAAGGCCTGGAACGGCGATCTCAGCATCGAATACTATCCGAACCCCGGCACCGTCCTTCAGGCCGGCGTCTTCTACAAGGATATCAAGGACTTCATCGTCGAGCAGACCTTCGAAGATGACGTCGCTCCTTATAATGGCGTCTTCCAGGGCATTGAATTCTCCGAAGCCACAATCGCCGTGAACGGCGACACGGCAAAAGTGAAAGGCCTTGAGCTGAACTACCAGCAGGCGCTGGACTTCCTCCCCGGCCTGCTCGACGGCGTCCTCGTCGGCCTCAACTACACCTATACCGATGCCGAAGGCGACGTACCGGACGGCGACGGCGGCTTCCGCTCCATCTCGCTGCCGGCCGCCGCAGAGAACACCTACAACGCCATGCTCGGTTACGAGAAGGGCGGCCTCTCCCTTCGCCTCACAGCCGCCTATCGCGACGAGTATCTTGACGAGCTGGGCTCCGATGCCGAGACCGACCGCTTCGTGAAGGATCACCTCCAGATCGACGCCTCGGCCAAGTATCGCTTCACCGACCGGGTCCAGGGCTTCGTCGAGTTCGTGAACATGGGTGACGAGCCCTATGTCGCCTTCCAGAATGGTCCGAACGGGGATCGTCTCCTTCAGTACGAAACCTATTCCTGGACCGGCAAGTTCGGCATCCGCCTGACCTACTAATCCCGACACCTCCAGCCGCCTTCCCCCACCTCACATCCTGGGGGAAGGCCGTCGATTTGGGCACAGGCCTGCCGCAATCCCATCGGGAAATGGCCCAGAACACGTACCGGGCCTGCCTGAAAGCGAGACCTTTCCTGCCTTATTCGGGGCGCAGCTTCCAATCATTGCAAATCCGCAATGAAAGGAGCCCCCCATGTTCGCCGCCGTCAGGATCCGTGCCCGTGTCTCAGACTGGAGTCCCCTGTTCTCCCGTTCAGGTCAGTGGCTCGGCGCGACCCTGACGGCGGCGGCATTTGCCGCTGGCGCCGCCTGGGCCGATCAGGAACCCCGCCTCGTCACGCCGAATGATGCCACCACTGGCACGCTGCTCTTCAAGTCATCCACGCCCGGCAAATACGTTCAGGCCCCGTCTTTGTTGACGGATGTGCAGATCGACATTTCCGGCCCCATCGCCCGCACCCGCGTCACCCAGCGTTTCGAGAACACATCCGATGGCTGGGTCGAAGGCGTCTACGTTTTCCCCCTGCCCGACGAAAGCGCCGTCGATACGCTCCGCATGCAAATCGGCGACCGCTTCATCGAAGGCATGATCGAGGAGAAGAAGAAGGCCAAGGCCATCTACGAACAGGCGAAATCCGAAGGCAAGAAGACCGCCCTGCTCGAACAGGAGAGGCCAAACCTCTTCACCAATTCCGTCGCCAATATCGGCCCCGGCGAGACGATCATCGTCCAGATCGAGTATCAGGAAACCGTCCACCTCGCCGACGACACCTTCTCCCTCCGCTTCCCCATGACCGTCGCCCCGCGCTACATGCCGGAACCGGAAATCCTGACCGCTTCCCTCGGCGAGGATGGCTGGGCCGTCAGCGACCCGGTGCCGGACCGGGCCCGCATCTCCCCGCCCGTCCTCAACCCGGAACTTGGCAACACCAACCCGCTCACGCTGAACATCTCCCTCAATGCCGGCTTCCCGGTCGGCAAGCTCGAGTCGACCTACCATCCAATAGACACGGAATGGTCCGGCAACGGCGCGGCAAACCTCACCCTGTCCTCCGGCAGCATCTATGCCAATCGCGACTTCGAACTGACCTGGACCCCCAAGGCCTCCAGGGCCCCCAGCGCCGCGCTTTTCACTGAAACCATTGCAGGAGAGCCCTATTACCTCCTCATGGTCACGCCCCCTGTCGCCGCCCAGTCCGCGCCGCCACCACCCCGCGAGATCACCTTCATCATCGACACATCCGGCTCCATGGGCGGCGAGTCGATTCGGCAGGCCCGCGACAGCCTCGCCCTCGCCATTGCCCGTCTGAAACCGGAGGACCGTTTCAACGTCATCGAGTTCAATTCAGTGACCCACGCCCTGTTCGATCATCCCCTTGAGGCCAGCACGACCAACCGCGCCCGCGCCACGCGCTGGGTGGGCAATCTGGAAGCCACTGGCGGCACCGAAATGCTGCCCGCCCTGCGCGAAGCCCTCGCCGATCATGGCACCGGCGACGGCCGCCTGCGTCAGGTCATCTTCCTCACGGACGGCGCCATCGGCAACGAGCAGCAGCTGTTCGAAACCATCACGCAATACCGCGCCGACGCCCGCATCTTCACCGTCGGCATAGGCTCTGCGCCCAACAGCTTCTTCATGTCCCGCGCCGCCGAGCTGGGGCAAGGCAGCTACACCTATATCGGCGATGTCGATGAAGTCGCCGCCCGCATGGGCGCCCTCTTCACCAGGCTTGAAAGCCCCGCCATCACCAGCCTCGCCGCCACATGGCCGGACGGCACAAAGGTCGAGGCCTGGCCCTCGCCGCTGCCGGATGTCTATTCAGGAGAGACCCTCGTCATCGCCGCCCACGCCGCTGCAAAGGACGGCCTGGTCTGGGTCTCCGGCGTCAATGGCGACCAGCCCTGGAAGGTCGGCCTGCCGCTGAAACAGGCCGCCCGGCGCGAAGGCATCTCCAAACTCTGGGCCCGCAAGAAAATCGCCTCGCTGGAACTCGACCGCGCCCGCGCCG
>CAXICH010000278.1:0-2689 GCA_964022245.1 uncultured Alphaproteobacteria bacterium | reverse complement strand
CCGAAGGAGACGCCCGAGGGGCTGGTCGAGGGGCTGACGCGCGCGTTTGCCGCCGATCCGTCGATCAAGGCGGCGTGGCTGGCGCTGGCGCGCTGGTCGGACGGGTCGGACACGGGCTTTTATCTGGATGTGCGGATGCCGCAGGGCGAGGCGCACCTGCCCGCCGTGATGGACCGGGCCCTGGCCGGTGTGACGCTGGATGCGCGTCTGGATGTGGGGGTGCGCGCGCCCGAGGCGCCGGCCGGCATCGGGCTGGAGATCGTGGCGCCGCGGGATTGATCGCGGGGCCCCAGTATTTTCGTCACAGGACCGTTGACCGGACCCGGAGCCTGCCTTATGGGTCCGCGCCTTCCCGGACGATATGTCTCTGATGTGTCGGCCCGAGAGCCCAGGTGGCGGAATTGGTAGACGCGCTGGCTTCAGGTGCCAGTGATCGAAAGGTCGTGGAGGTTCGAGTCCTCTCCTGGGCACCAGTTCTTCGAAACGGCGCTGCATCCTGACGATGCGGCGCCGTTCGTTTATGGTCCTCAGGCAAGCGAACAGGCGGGACGCATGACAGTACATCTGCACAGGGGCGATCTGCCCGACGGTCTGGACCTCGGCGCCGTGGTGGCGGTCGACTCCGAGACCATGGGCCTGCGCTATCGCCGCGATCCGCTGTGCGTGGTGCAGCTGTCGGCCGGGGACGGGGATGCGCATCTGGTCCAGCTGGACCGGGACTCGTACGACTGTCCGAACCTGAAGCGGCTGCTGGCGGACCCGCAGGTGCTCAAGATCTTCCACTTTGGCCGGTTCGACATCGCCATGTTCCAGCTGTGGCTGGGGGTCGAGACGCGGCCGGTCTATTGCACCAAGATCGCCTCCAAGCTGGCGCGCACCTATACCGACCGGCACGGGCTGAAGGATGTGGTGCGCGAGCTGGCGGGCGTGGACCTGTCGAAGGCGCAGCAGAGCTCGGACTGGGGGGCGGAGACCCTGACCCAGGCGCAGCAGGACTATGCGGCCTCGGACGTGCTGTACCTGCATCAGGTGCGGGCGCGGCTGGACGCCATGCTGGCGCGCGAGGGCCGGACGGGGCTGGCGGCGCAGCTGTTCGACTTCCTGCCCGTGCGGGCCCGGCTGGACCTGGACGGCTGGGAAGACACCGACATTTTCGCCCATACCTGAATGAGCGCGCTCCCGCCCGAGGACCCGACGTCACCGACGGCCGCCAGGGCCCGGCGCTGGCGCGCGCATTCGCGGCGGGTGATGCTGTTCCGGCGGGTGCTGCCGATAGTCATCCTGCTGCTGGCCGGGGGGACGGTCGCCTGGATCGTGCTGCGCTCGGCCATTTCGGACGCCGAACGCCGGGCCGGGCAGCGCAGCGATGTGGCGCTGGATAATGCGCTCTACTACGGACAGGACGATCAGGGGCGCGCCTTCGTGATCGGCGCCAAGGGCGTGGTGCGGGTGCCCGAGACCGGCCATCTGCGGCTGGTCGGGCCGGTGCTGCGGCTCAATCTGGGCGGGGCCAAGGTCACCGAGATGACCGCCGACGGCGGCACCTATGACGAGGCGGCGCGCCGGGTGATCATCGGGCCGAATGTGCGGATATCCGACGGCGGATCCGGCTTTGTCCTGACGACGCCCGAGGCCGTGGTCGATACGCGGACCGGCGTGGTCACGGGCGACAAGGGCGTGCAGGGCATCGGACCGCTTGGCACCTTGTCCGCGACATCCTATGTCATTCGCGATCAGGGCGAGCGTGTCGAATTCCAGGGCACGGTCGACAACAAGGTTCGCGGCACCTTCAGCCCCGCGTCCCGCCAGAGATGAGAACGACGATGATCCGTTCCGGTAAGACTTCCCTCGCGGCCGCGCTGGTGCTGGCCTTCAGCCTGACCCTGCCGACCGCCGGTGTGTCGCAGGACCCGGCCAGCGGCCCCGGCATGTTCGGCAGCAACACCTTTGCCTATACGCCGGACGGCTTTGCCCTGATCGGCGATGCGGAAATCATGCAGGGCGACAACCGCCTGCGCGCGGGCCGGATCGAGGCCTTCACCAATGCCGACAGCGATGTGACCCGGGTCGAGGCGACGGGCGAGGTCTTTTTCGTCACCCCGACCCAGACGCTGCGCGGCGACCGCGCGGTCTATGATCTCGGCGCGGGAGAGATCGTGATGACCGGCAATGTGATCGTCACCCAGGGCCGCAACGTCATGACCGGCAGCCGGCTGGTCTATAATGTCCGGACTGAAAGCGCCCGCATGGAGGGGGCGCCCACGCCGTCGGGCAACCGGGTGCAGGGCGTCTTCTATCCCGACGGTGCGCCGGGCCAGGCCGACTGATCCCCGGTGGCGCGCAAGGAACTCTCGGCCCTTAATCTGGATGACCGGCCCAAGGCGGCCGCGAAGGCCGCTGCGCCGAAGGCCGCCGCGCCCGACCGGGGGCTGAAGGCGCGCCATCTGGCGCGGTCGTTCGGCAAGCGGCAGGTCGTACGCGACGTCTCGCTCACCGTGCAACGCGGCGAGGTCGCGGGCCTGCTGGGCCCGAACGGCGCGGGCAAGACCACCTGCTTCTACATGATCACCGGCCTGATCCCGGCCGACACCGGCACCATCACCATCGACGGCGAGGATATTACCGGCCAGCCGATGTACCAGCGCGCGCGCATGGGTCTGGGCTATCTGGCGCAGGAGGCCTCGATCTT
>CAXICH010000277.1:0-2736 GCA_964022245.1 uncultured Alphaproteobacteria bacterium | reverse complement strand
CCCATCTCGACCTGGGTCTGGATCAGCGAGATCACCGGATCGTCGGCGATGTCGGAGTCGATCTCGACGCCGCGGTTCATGGGCCCGGGGTGCATGACCCGTACGCCGGGGGCCGCCACCTTGAGTTTTTCGCGGTCCAGTCCCCAGAAGCGGTAGTATTCGCGCGTCGACGGGACCAGCGCGCCCTGCATCCGCTCCAGCTGCAGACGCAGCATCATGACGACGTCACAGCCGTCCAGCCCCTGACGCATGTCGTGATGGACCTCGCAGCCCCAGCGGTCGGCATCGCCCGGCACCAGCGTCGGTGGCCCGACCAGCCGCACCCGGGCCCCCATCATCGACAGCAGGGCCACATTGGACCGCGCCACCCGGCTGTGGGCCACATCTCCGCAGATGGCAATTGTCAGTCCCCCGACGTCGCCGAATTCGCGCTTCAGGGTCAGCAGGTCCAGCAGCGCCTGGGTCGGATGTTCGTGGCGTCCATCGCCCGCATTGACCACCGCGCATCCGACCTTTTGCGACAGCAAATCGGCGGCGCCCGAGGCCGAGTGGCGAACGACCAGAATGTCCGGCTTCATCGCATTCAACGTCGCCGCTGTGTCGATCAGCGTCTCACCCTTGGTCACCGACGACGCTCGCGGGCTCAGGCTGACGACGTCTGCGCCGAGGCGGCGCGCGGCGATCTCGAACGAGGCGCTGGTCCGGGTCGAGTTCTCGAAAAACAGATTCACGACCGTGCGTCCGGCCATCAGGTCGAGGGACTTGGCCGAGCCCTGGTTCAGCTCGACAAAGCTGTCGGCCAGATCCAGCAGGTCGCGCGCGGTCTGGGCATTCAGGTCTGTGACGGACAGGAAATGGTCGCGGGGGAACGGCCTCAGCCGTTCTTGAATGACAGTCAGAAGGTCTGAGTCAGGGCGCGCCATCGACGGGCGGCTATAGTCCCAAGTGCGACAAAACGAAAGCGCGAACCGCGATCAGCCGCGCAGACTGTCCAGCGCGCCCTGCAGGATCCAGGCCGCGGCATTGCGGTCCACGACCTGACCGCGTCGGGCACGGCTCATGTCCATATCGTCGACCAGGAACCGCTCGACCGCCGTTGTCGACAGGCGCTCGTCCCAGAAGGCGACCGGAATATCCCGCAGACGGTCCAGATTGCGGGCGAAGGCGCGACTCGACTGGGCGCGCGGCCCCTCGGACCCGTCCATATTGAGCGGCAGGCCTATGACCAGCGCCGTAGCGCCCCGGCTGTCCATCAAGCGAAACAGGGCATGGGCGTCGTCTGTGAACTTTGTCCGGCGGATCACCTCGAACGGCGAGGCGATCATGCGCGTGGCGTCCGAGGCGGCGACGCCGATGGTCTTGCTGCCGAGGTCCAGCCCCAGCCAGGGCGTTCCGGGCAGACAGTGGGCGGCGAGGTCAGGCAGGGCATGGACGGACACGTGGCAGGCGATAGGGCTTGCCGCTTGGGCTGGCAAGGCCGAAGCTGGTCGCGGGAAACGGGAGAACGGGTATGAAACGGATCATGATTGCGGGCACGTGCGGGCTGCTGATCAGCGGACTTGCGGGGTGTGACCGCCTGTCGGCCGCGTGGGAGGGGTTCAACAACCCCGGGCCCGCCCACTCCCCGTCCACGGCACCGCCCCCGACCCCCGCGCCGGGCGGCAGTCTGGTCGAGTCCGGCCAGGCCGTCGTTCTGCAACCCGAGACGGACGATGCGCTCCAGACCGCCGCTGCGGTGGTTGAACTCGACTATCTGCCGGATCAGGGCGATCTGACCGCCAAGATGTTCGGCACGGCGGGCGGCGATCCGGCCATGAACGGCCTCTATACCTACATCGCCTTCTTCCACAGTCCGGCCGAGGGCTGGCGCGTGTTCCGCATCGGCGATTATCTGGATTACCAGATCCAGGCGGTCTCCGCGGGCCGGGTCGAGTTGCGCCTCAGCGAAAGCGTAATGGATCAGGCCACCAGCGAGATTGGCAGCCGCCAGACGGCCATCATCCTCAGCTTCAGCCCCGGGCCGGACGGTGCGGTGCCCGAGACGGTGACCGTCACCCCGGCGCGCTGAGATCTTCGCCGCCTTGTGAAACGGGGCCTGTCCCGCTAATCCCGCCATGTCGGGCCGCGTGCCCGTTCACCCGTGTTGTGGAGAGGCCGGAATGGCGATCGACGCCGCGACGGTGCGCAAGGTGGCGCATCTCGCCCGTATCAAGACCCCCGAGGAGCGGCTGGAGCCGCTGGCCCGCGAGCTGAGCGGCATCCTGGACTGGATCGAGCAGCTGAACGAGGTCGACGTCGACGGTGTCGAACCCATGACCTCGAACGTGGCCCAGCCCCTGCGCCTGCGCGAGGATGTGGTCACCGACGGCGACAAGGTCGCCGAAGTGCTCTCCAACGCCCCGAAGTCCGCAGAGGGCTTCTTCGTCGTGCCCAAGGTGGTCGAATAGTATGTCCGACCTGACCAAACTGACCCTCAAGGCTGCGCTGGACGGGCTCAAGGCCCGCGACTTCTCGTCGGAGGAAATCACCCGTGCCTTCGTGACCGGCATCGAGGCCGCCAACCCGTCGCTCAACGCCTATCTTGTGCAGACCACAGACAAGGCGCTCGACATGGCCCGCGCTTCCGACGCCCGGCTGGCGAAGGGCGAGGGTGGCGCGCTGGAAGGCGCGCCGCTGGGCATCAAGGACCTGTTCTGCACCGACGGCGTCCAGACGACGGCCGGCTCCAACATGCTG
>CAXICH010000276.1:0-2742 GCA_964022245.1 uncultured Alphaproteobacteria bacterium | reverse complement strand
ACTGTTCGACCACCGCGCGCGACAGCGCTTCGGCGCGCGCCGGATCGGTCGATTCGTCGACGATGTCCTCGGCTTCCGCTTCGAAATAGTCGGCCTGGTCGGTGAAACGCAGCAGACGCGCCCGGCCCTTGCCCTCAACCAGAACCTTGACCGTACCGTCCGGCAGTTTCAGCAGTTGCAGCACATTGGCCAGCACGCCGATCGGATAGATGGCATCCGGACCCGGGTCGTCGTCGACCGAATTTTTCTGGGTCGCCAGCAGAATCTGCTTCTCGCCCTTCATGATCTCGTCGAGCGCCCGCACGGATTTCTCGCGCCCGACGAACAGGGGCACGACCATGTGCGGGAACACCACGATATCGCGCAGCGGCAGGACGGGAAGGGTTTTGGTCTCGGACATTCTACTCTCCTGGCCGACGTCTCCACGTCTGGCCCTCACAGCATTTCCCGACAGCGGCGAAATACCTCTTCGTCCCCGACACTCGGCGGACATTACGGAGAAAGTATGTGGCGCTTCGTCCGTCGTGTTCAAGACGGCAATGATATCCGCCCACAGGCGGCCCTAGCGTCGAGGCGTCGCCCCGAGGAACTCGCGGCAGGCCTCGGCCTCCTCGACCAGCGCCTGCCTCTGTTCAGGTGACCACTTGTCCAGCGTCCGATAGGGCATGGCGAGACGCGGGTTATCGCGCAAGGTCTTCCGGTTTCGCTCCAGAAATCCCCAGTAGAGGCGATTGAAGGGGCAGGCTCCCTCTCCCGTCTTCTGCTTCACGCTGTACCGGCATCCGCCACAGTAGTCGCTCATCCGGTCGATATACGCGCCTGACGCGGCATAGGGCTTTGATCCCACAATGCCGCCGTCGGCGAAGGTCGCCATGCCGCGGGTGTTCGGCATTTCGACCCACTCATAGGCATCGGCGAAGACAACCATGTACCAGTCGTCGACCAGGTCCGGATGCACGCCCAGCAGCATGGCCAGATTGCCCGTCACCATCAGCCGCTGGATGTGGTGCGCATAGGCGTGACGGCGGGTCTGGGCCACGGCATCAGACACACAGGCCATATCCGTCTTTCCCGACCAGTAAAACCAGGGAAGGTCCCGGTCGGCGTCGAGGGCGTTGCGGTGGCGATACTCGGGCACCTTCAGCCAGTAGATACCGCGGACGAACTCGCGCCAGCCCAGCACCTGGCGGATGAAGCCCTCAACGGCATTCAGGGGCGCCCGGCCCTTGCGATACTCGGCCTCGGCACGACGACAGACATCCATCGGGTCCATCAGGCCGAGGTTTAGCGACGTCGATATCAGGCCGTGCCACAGGAAGGCCTCGTCCCGGGCCATGGCGTCCTGCCAGTCGCCGAACGAGGGCAGGATGTCGTCGAGGAAATGCGACAGGGCCCCTTCAGCCTCGTCGTGGGTCACCGGCCAGTCGAAGCTGTCCAGATCGCCGAAATGGTCGGTGAACCGGCGCTCGACCAGCGCCATGACGACGCGCGTCGTCTCGCCGGGCGGGAACCGCCGGCGATCCGGGGTCGGGGAGCCGGCCGGCAGCTTCTTGCGGTTCTCGGCATCATAGTTCCACTGCCCGCCCTCCGGCTGGTCGCCGTCCATCAGCAGGCCGGTGTCGCGGCGCATTTCGCGATAGAAGAACTCCATGCGAAGCTGACGCTTGCCTTCGGCCCAGGCCCGGAACCGGCCGGAGGAACAGATGAAACGGCTGTCCTCCCGGGCTTCGACAGGGACGGACAGGCGCTCCGCCACAGCATCGAGGGCCTGCTCAAGCCGCCATTCACCGCACAGGGTGCGGATCAGGCGGTCGCAGCCGGTTTCGGCGACCGCCCGCTCGATCTCTCCGGCAATCGAGCCGGTGTTGCCCGGATCCTCGAGTGTCACATAGCGGACGGTGTGCCCCGCATCCCCGAGGTGACCGGCAAAGGCCCGCATCGCAGCAAGGACGAGGACAATCTTCTGCTTGTGGTGCCGGACGTAGGTGGCCTCATCGGTCACCTCGGCCATCAGGACGGTGTCATCCGGACTGATATCCGACAGCGCGCTCAGGTCATCGCTGAGCTGATCGCCAAGGACCAGACGGAGCGCGCCCACGGACGGTCGTCAGGCCGCGCCGTCGGCCTTCTTCTTCTTGTCGGCATAGATGAGCAGCGGCTGAGCCTTGCCCTCGATGACCTCGGCGTTGACCACGCACTCCTCGACCCCTTCGAAGGTCGGCAGTTCGAACATGGTCTCAAGCAGGATGCCTTCGAGGATCGAGCGCAGGCCCCGGGCGCCGGTCTTGCGCTTGATGGCCTTGCCCGCGACCGCATTCAGCGCGTCGTCGGTGAAGGTCAGCTCGACGTTCTCCATCTCGAACAGGCGCTTGTACTGTTTGACCAGGGCGTTCTTCGGCTGGGTCAGGATGGTGACCAGCGCTTCCTCGTCCAGATCTTCCAGCGTCGCCAGAACCGGCAGACGGCCGATGAACTCGGGGATCAGACCGAACCGCATCAGATCATCGGGCTCGACCTGCTTCAGCACGTCGCCCATGCGACGTTCGTCGACTTCCTTGACCTTGGCGCCGAAGCCGATCGAGGCTCCCTCGCCCCGGGCCGAGATGACCTTTTCGAGGCCGGCAAAGGCGCCGCCGACGATGAACAGGATGTTGGCCGTGTCGACCTGCAGGAACTCCTGCTGCGGATGCTTGCGACCGCCCTGCGGGGGCACGGAGGCAACGGTGCCTTCCATGATCTTCA
>CAXICH010000275.1:0-2754 GCA_964022245.1 uncultured Alphaproteobacteria bacterium | reverse complement strand
TCGTCCAGCTCCAGCGCCAACGCCTTCACCCGGGCCAGGGCCTCGGGCGACTGGGCCCGGTGGACGATGCCCGAGCCGGGCTCCAGCCGGATGCCCTGTTCGGCGGCCCAGTCGCGCCAGCGGCCCCAGTCGGCGTCCTGACGCGCGCGCAGGCTGGTCGGGGCCTCGGCCGGGTAGCAGATCAGGTCGGTCCCGGCCCAGGCCGCGATCTCGTCCGCCACGGCCTCGCGCGCCAGGCAGACGGCGTCCAGCGCGGTCGAGGCCAGCCGTGTGGCGGGCATGGTCGCGGGCTCGATCACCTCGGTCTGGCGGTCCCACTCGGCCGCCACGCGCCGGGCCGTTTCGGCGGTCGGCAGGACCAGCGGACGGCCCGCGGGGGTCTTGGGCGTACGACCGTCCAGCTGGACGGCATGGCCGCCCTCGACCTCGGCCACACCGGCCGCCTTCCAGAAGCGTTTCGGCCGGTCGCCGGGCTCGCGAAAGCCCTTGGCGGCGGCGCCATTGGGGTCCAGCGGCGGGATATGGCTCATGTCGTCTCCCTCTGGCGGGCGGCAAAGGTCTCAAGCTGGTGGGTCAGGTCGTCGAAGGTCGCGGCCACATGGTGGGCCCCGGCCTCGATCTGTTCGGCCTCGGTGTGGAAGCCCCAGCCGACACCCTGGGCCCACACGTCGGCGGCGCGGGCCATGCGCATGTCGTGGCCGGTGTCGCCGATCATGACGGTCTGCTCCGGCCGGGCCGCACAGGCGGTGATCGCGGCCTGAAGCATGGCCGGATGCGGCTTGCCCGGTCCGTCCTCGGCGCAGTGGCTGGACAGGAACAGGTCGACCCATCCGCTCCGTGCCAGATTGCGGGCCACGCCCCGTCGCGACTGGCCGGTCGCCAGCGACAGGCGCCAGCCGCGCCGCTTCAGATCGGCCAGCAGGTCCATGGCCCCGGGATACAGCGGCTCCTCGAACCCCGGCTCGGCATGCATGGCGACAAAGGCGGCCTTGTAGTGGTCGGTGTAGAGGTTGACCTCGTCGGGCCCCAGACCGGGGGCCAGCCGCGCCATCGCCTCGGTCAGCGACAGGCCCACCCCGCCCCGCACGACCTCATAGTCCGGCTCGGCCAGGCCCATGGCCCGCGCCGCCGTCCGGGTCGCGCTGAGGATCGTCGCCCGGCTGTCGACCAGCGTCCCGTCAATATCGAACACCGCCAGCACGATTAGCGCCGCATACCCGCGAAGGGGTCAAAGTCGGACTCGTCCTCGACGAAGCCGAAATTCTCGAAGCCCGCCTTCATTTCGGGGCTCAGCGGGGCCTCCACGATCAGCTTGCCGCCGCCGGGGTGGTCCAGCTCGATCCGGCGCGCGTGCAGCTGCAGCTTCAAGGATCCGGACAGGGCCGCCGAGGTCTCGTCGCCGTATTTGGGATCCCCCAGGATGGGGTGGCCGATCGCCTTCATATGGGCCCGCAGCTGATGGGTCCGACCGGTGAAGGGACGCAGCGCCAGCCAGGCCACCCGCTGCCCGGCCCGCGAGACCGTGGCATAGGCCGTCTCGGCCGTCTCGGCCCCATGCTCCTTGGCGTCGGCCGGTCGCATGATCTCATAGTCGTTGATGCCCGACTTCTTCAGCGCCAGTTCGATCCGCCCCGACACGGGCTTGGGTGTGCCGGACACCAGCGCCCAGTAAGTCTTCTTGGCCTGACGCCGGGCAAAGGCCCCCGACAGGCGTTTGGCGGCCTCGGGCCCCTTGCCCAGCAGCAGGACGCCGGTGGTGTCGCGGTCCAGCCGGTGGACCAGACGGGGGCGCTCCAGCCCCTCCCCCCAGGCCGACAGCAGGGCATCGACGTGGCGCGTGGTCTTCGTCCCGCCCTGAACCGCCAGCCCATGCGGCTTGTTCAGCACGATGACCATCTCGTCCTCGAAGATCACGAGCGACCGGGCATAGGCAGCATCGCGCGGGGAGATACCGGGCTTCTCGCCGGGGACCCGGGCCTTCTGTTCGGGGATCGGGGGCACGCGGATCATGGATCCGGCCGCCAACCGGTCCTCGGGGCGGGCCCGCGAACCGTCGACGCGGATCTGGCCCGAGCGCGCCAGCTTCTGGACCTGGATGTGCGTCACATGCGGCCAGCGCCGGCGGATCCAGCGATCCAGCCGGATACCGTCTTCCTCGGCGGCCACCGGCAGTGTCTTGACTTCGCGGCTCACAGCACGCCTCCCGCCATACGGCGCATGATCCAGAGCCCGGCAAACAGGGCCACAACGGCGATCGCGACCGACGCCAGGGCGTACCCCAGAGCCAGCACCGTCTGACGCCGTTCGATCATCAGGGCGATCTCCAGCGAAAAGGCGGAAAAAGTTGTAAATCCGCCCAGCAGGCCCACCCCGACCAGAAGGCGCCAGGTCTCGGCGTGGACTCCGCCGCGTTGCGCCAGCCAGCCGACCAGCAGCCCCATGGCGAGTCCGCCAAGGCCGTTGACGGCAAAGGTACCCCAGGGCCAGGCCGCGCCGGGCAGCACCCGGCCCAGGCCCAGTCCGACCCCGTAGCGCAGGGCTGCACCGACCCCTCCGCCGGCCGCAACGATCAGAAAACGTGTCATGCGCGGGCTTATACCTGTCTTCGAGGCAAAACGAAGGGCGACAGGGGGTCAGAGGCACCTGACACAATCTTCACTTGCCGGAACGGGCTATGCGCGGCGATGGTTAACATGGACGCGCAGGTTCGTGCGTCGGGAGAACGCCGGTGGCCGGATGGCGTGATCTGCGATA
>CAXICH010000274.1:0-2759 GCA_964022245.1 uncultured Alphaproteobacteria bacterium | reverse complement strand
CCGACTGCGCCATCATGGTGCTGGACGCCGCCAAGGGCATCGAGCCGCAGACGCTCAAGCTGTTCGAGGTCTGCCGCCTGCGCGACATCCCGATCATCACCTTCATCAACAAGCTGGACCGCGAGGCCCAGGATCCGATGGCCCTGCTGGACG
The DNA here is from genome assembly GCA_964022245.1 of uncultured Alphaproteobacteria bacterium. Lineage (GTDB taxonomy): Bacteria > Pseudomonadota > Alphaproteobacteria > Caulobacterales > Caulobacteraceae > Brevundimonas. The sequence goes on along the minus strand of CAXICH010000274.1, from coordinate 2,606 downwards.
ACATCGCCTCGCGGCTGCAACTGGACCCGGCGCCCATCTGGTGGCCGGCCGAGAGCGGCAATCGCCTGCGCGGCATGGTCGAGGTCGCGACCGGAACCTTCCAGCCCTATGCAAGAAAACCCGCCGGATCGGCCGAAGAGCCCGACCACCCCGAAGCCCTGCCGCTCGATCAGGCCGACCGCTATTTCGAGGGCAGTGAACACGCCGATCTGAACGACGCGCTGGAGCTGGTGCGCGAGGGCTATCCGACCTTTGACGTCAACGCCTTCCTGGAGGGCCATATGACGCCGGTGCTGTGGGGCTCTGCGCTGCGCCACTTCGGCATTGAGGCTCTGCTTCAGGCGATCGGCGACTGGGCCCCCTCGCCCAAGGCCCTCAAGGCACAGAAGGCCGCCCCGCCCGAGACGCGCAACGCCCCCGAGCCGCAGGACATCACGGTGCAGCCGGGCGAGGACCAGGTGACGGGCTTCGTCTTCAAGGTCCAGGCCAACATGGACCCCAACCACCGCGACCGCATCGCCATGTTCCGCATGGCCTCGGGCCAGTTCCGGCGGGGCATGAAGCTGAAGGTCCAGAACACCGGCAAGTCGCTGTCGGTGAATGCACCCATCATGTTCTTCGCCAGTGATCGCGAGCTGGCGGAAGAGGCCCACGCCGGCGACGTCATGGGCATTCCCAACCACGGGGTGCTGCGCGTCGGTGACAGCCTTTCCGAGACCGGCATGATCCGGTTTCAGGGCCTGCCGAACTTCGCCCCCGAAATCCTGCAGCGCGTGCGCGTCAAGGACCCGCTCAAGGCCAAACACCTGAAGAAGGCCCTCGACGGCCTGGCCGAGGAGGGCGTGACCCAGCTGTTCCGGCCCGAGCTGGGCGCGGACTTCATCGTCGGCGCGGTCGGCCAGCTGCAATTCGAGGTGATGGCCGACCGGCTGGGCGAGGAATACGGCCTCGACGTGATCTTCGAGCCGTCGCCCTATGCCGAGGCGCGCTGGATCGCCCCGGCCGAGGGCGCGACCAGGGCCGACCTCGAGGACTTCATGAGCAAATACCGCCCCCAGATGGCCGGCGACCTCGACTCCGACCCTGTCTTCCTGGCCAAGACCAGCTGGGAAACCGGCTACGTCACCGAACGCTTCCCCAAGGTCCGGTTCCTGAAGACGAAGGAGCGAGGTTAGGGGGCAGTCACCTGCCCTGCCTCGAACCACTGGAACGCCTGATCAACACTGAAGGTCTCGGGCCCCGTCAGACGGAGGGCCGTCGGGATATCTGCACGGTTGACCACACCGTCCGCCGAAACGGGGATGGGCATCAAAGGAATGGGCCAACCCGACATTTCAAATCTCAGGACGAGGACGTGGCTGCCCTCCGCCGGGCACGGCTGGCCGCGCCACTCAAAGAAGTCGGGTAGATCGTCAAACCGGATCGGATGAAGCTGTCCTGAATCCCATCCCCCGGCCGCCTCATTGTACTGGTAGATGAAGGCTGCCTCGCCGCGAACCTGACTTACGGCTGCCTTCTCGTCCTCGTAATTCCCTGTGCCCTGACCCTCGCAGTAATTGATTTTGACGACAGCGATATCGGTGGCCCCGGCGATCCAGACATTGACCTCCCTGGAATCCCGCAAGTCAAAGGTCGGGTCATCACGCCGCAAGCGCAGACGGCGCAGCAGTTCGTCGTCCTGCCACGCAGGCTCCAAGGCCAGAGTGGCGCCGTCATCGTCGCGGAACACGACATAGGTCATTTCAGGAACGACAGTGTAGTAGCCACCGCAGCTGTTACTGCCATCTTCCTGAAATCGAGCCACGGGATTGCTCCAGTAGTCGGGCCCATTCCGGCGGGTGTCGGCCTCCCGCCGGGCCGCTGCCTCAATCCTCCCTTCGGCCTCCCGGCTTCGATGCGCGGGGTCGGAGAAGCCGTACATCTCCTCGCGTTGGTTCCAACTGGATCGCATAAACAATGAGAAGACGTCTGGTGAACTCCCTTTCAGCCGCTCAATCACGACGCCTTCAAATGTACCCGGTGCTGGACCGCCATGAGGGTCACAACCGGGAATGGCTCGGCTTTCATTCAAATAGGTCCGGGCTTCATCTCGCGTCATGTCTGTGCCCGGCCTTGGACAATCGACGCTCAGTTCGGTGCGCTCCACCTGAACAAAATCGATTGTTGCCGCTCTACGGGTGAGGTCGATGATCGAGGGTTCAAACCAGCTTTCGTAGCGGTTCCAGTCCGAGAGACTGCACGCCGCCGCCGGGCTGGCGGCGAGGATCAGGACGGCGCTGGCGGCCGCAATCCAGGACTTCATCGGGAACCTCCGGCGCATAGGCGCGGAAGGATCCTATTCCGACGAGCCAACGTCAAACCGGGCGGCCATGGGGGCTAGCCCCCCTACTCTCCGAACGCATAGACCAGCGACACGCGGGTTGCCGTGTCGGTGGCCTCGAAGCCAAAGGGCGGGTCGGTGTCGTGGCGGACGTCGACCGAGAAACGCGCCGAAAGCGCACCGCCAAGGGCTGCTGTCAGGGCCAGCCGGTTGTCGATCTGGGTCGAGGTATCGGCCCAGGTGACGGTGGTGTCATTGGTCAGTTTGACGTTGTCGTTGAACGGAT
>CAXICH010000273.1:0-2792 GCA_964022245.1 uncultured Alphaproteobacteria bacterium | reverse complement strand
GCAGGTGCGGCTTCGGCTGAGCCGAATGGCTGGTATGGTGCGGTAGACGCGGGCTGGCACAAGGCCAACGACGTTTACGGTTTCAGCCAGGGTGTCAGTGAAGGCTTCGATTTCGAGGTCAAGGAAGGCTGGGCGGCGTTCGGTCGTCTGGGCTACCGGTTCGACCAGAACTGGCGCGTGGAACTGGAAGGCGGCTATCGCGAGGGCGAGCTGGGCGAAGTGACCCGTTCGAACCCGAATGGTTTCGCCCCCACCGGCGTCTGCGCCCCGTCGACCATCGGCCCGTGCGGCACGCCGGACGGCAATCTGCAGGTCGCCAGCCTGATGGCCAATGTCATCTATGACTTTGGCGATGCGTCGTGGTCGCTGCGCCCGTTCATCGGCCTCGGTGCCGGTCTGGCGCGCGTGGACAGCGAGTTCATCGGCACGCTCGGCGGCAACCGGACCGTCGGCGTCGCCTCGGACGACTCGGACACCAACCTGGCCGCCCAGGCGATCGCGGGTGTGTCTTGGGCCATCGGTAGCCGGGCCAATCTGGACCTGACCTATCGCTACTTCATGACCGACTTCGAGATCGAGACCCGGGCGTCGAACCCGGCCCTCGGTCTGGGGACGATCGAAGGCGACTATAACGAGAGCCACGCGGTGACCCTGGGTCTGCGCTACGCGTTCGGAGCCGACGCTCCGCCGCCGCCCCCGCCTCCGCCCCCGCCGCCCCCGCCGCCTCCGCCCCCGCCGCCCCCGCCGCCCCCGCCGCCCCCGCCTCCGCCGCCTCCGGTGGCTGACCGCGAGTTCGTGGTGTACTTCGAGTGGGATTCCACGGCCCTGTCGTCGGAAGCCCAGTCGGTCATCGCCCAGGCGGCCCAGTACGCCCAGTCGGGACGTTCGGCCCGCATCGTGGTCGTCGGTCACGCCGACACCTCGGGCTCGGCCAGCTACAACGTCGGCCTGTCGAACCGCCGTGCCCGCACGGTCGCCGATGCCCTCGTGGCCCGCGGCGTCCCCGGTGGCGCCCTGGCCGTCGAAGGTCGCGGTGAAACCGACCTGGCCCGTCCGACCGCTGACGGTGTCCGTGAGCCGCTGAACCGGCGCGCGACCATCGACATCAACTTCTGATCCGGCTTCCGGACCGGTCCGGCCTCTCCCCGCGAGAGACCGGACCGAACCGGACCCGGCCCAGACGGTCGATAGACTTCAACCCACCGCCGTGGCCCCCGGTCACGGCGGTGGTGTCGTTTTGAGGGCCCGTTTTCCGGCCGGCCACTGGACAGCCCGCCCTGACCGGTCAAAGGGAGGGGTGTGTCCGTCTTCCGTCGTCCCCTTCCTGTGCCGTCGCCGGATCGCGATGCCCTTGCCGGCCGTCGCTTCCTGATCGCCAGCGCGCCCTTCGGGCCGTTCTCGACGGATCTCGCCGCCGCGATCGAGACCTCGGGCGGCGCCGTGAGGCGCCTGATTCTCAATATGGGCGACCGGCTCGACTGGCGTCGCAGCGGGGGCCGGGTTCACCGCGAATCCCTCGACGTGTTCCAGGCGGCGCTACCCGAATGGATCGGAGAGTTTACCGACGTCATCGTGTTCGGGGACACCAGCCCGCACGCGCGGGCCGTGCTGGCCGAGGCCCGCCGTCGGGGGCTGGCGACCTGGATCCTTGAAAACGGCTATTTCCGTCCGGACTGGATCACGCTGGAACGACAAGGCGTCAATGCAGAAGGGTGCAGTCCCGCCGACCCCGAAGCCTATGCCGAGGTCGAGGCCAGGGAGCCCCGGCCGGTCCCCGTCGGACGTATCCTGCCGTGGCACGTCACCCACATCAGCCTTTACTATTTCATCGAGCTGATAGGGCGGCGGGCCTTTCCCCACTTCCGGCCCGAGTATGACCCCCCGCCCTGGCGCCAGGCGTTCGGCCATATGGCCCGGGCGCTGACGACCCGACGGACCGTGACCCGCAAGCGGATCAGGACGCTCCTGAAAGGCGACCTGCCCTTTGTTCTGGTCTGTCTCCAGCGGGACGGTGACAGCCAGTTGCTGCGCCATTCGACCCTGTCGACCAATGGCGCCTTCCTCGCTCGCGTCCTGGACAGCTTCGCAACCCATGCGCCACCGGAGCTCCATCTGGTGGTCAAGGGGCATCCCCTGGACGCGGGAGTCACGGATATGGAATCGACAACCATGCGCCTGGCTGAGGCGCGCGGCGCGGCCGACCGGGTCCACTATCTGGACGGGGGCGCCCTGGCGGACCTGTGCCGGGCCTCGAAGGGGCTGGTGGTCAACAATTCCAGTGCGGCGCTTTCGGCCCTCGGGTTTGGCACGCCGGTCAAGGTGCTGGGCGAGGCCTTCTTCAACATGGAAGGGCTCACGGATTGCCGTCCGCTTGACCAATTCTGGAGCGCCCCGCGCCCGCCGGACCCTCTTCTGTTCGCCCGGTTCCGTACCTGGGTGATCGACAACACCCAGATAAACGGCGGCTTTCACGGACCGGCGGTGCGCCGCGCGACCGCCATGGCCCTGGCCCGGCGTTTCGCCGCCGATCGCGACGTCGGCGGACAGGCCTGAAGACCGGTCGGTCGGGCGAGGTGTGGCACGCGCGCCACCCTCCGGGCCCTGTCACGCGCTTGTCATATTAGTGTCGCCGGAGCTTCCCATGCCCGGCCTAGAGGGAGCCCACTTGTCATCTTTCGTCACGCGTGAGTCCCATTCCGGGCCATTTCGTGGCGAGTCAGCGGGGATACGCCAGACATGCTGAAGAAGTTCGCCTACGGGGCCTCGGTCGCCGTACTCATGATGACCGCGGC
>CAXICH010000272.1:0-2810 GCA_964022245.1 uncultured Alphaproteobacteria bacterium | reverse complement strand
GGGTCCCTGTCTTGCGACAGAGGTCCCGGTTCAGCCGGGCGCCTGATAGCACGGGCCCTTGCCCCCCGCAACCGAGGCGGTGCGCCACAGGCGGGCGCCTTGTCGCAGGCCCGGGAGTCTCTATAGATCGGCGCAGCCCTCCCCTCCGGACCGAGACCCCATGTTCGAAAGCATCACGCCCCTTCTTTCCGATCCCGCGGCCTGGGCGGCCCTTGTCACCCTGATCGTCATGGAGGTGGTGCTCGGGATCGACAATCTGATCTTCATCTCGATCCTGTCGAACAAGCTGCCGGAGGAGCATCGCTCGCGCGTCCGTCGCATCGGTATCTCGCTGGCCCTGGTCATGCGACTGGCCCTGCTGTCGATGATCGCCTGGATCGTCGGGCTTACGGCACCCGTCTTTACGGTCATGGGCAATGAGTTCTCGTGGAAGGACATCATCCTGATCGCGGGGGGGCTGTTCCTGGTCTGGAAGGCGACCAAGGAAATCCACCACACGGTCGATCCCACGCCGTCGCATGACGTTCTGGACAAGAAGGATGTGGTGATCTCGAACGCCGGGGCCGCCATCTTCCAGATCATCCTGCTGGACCTGGTCTTCTCGGTCGATTCGATCCTGACCGCGGTCGGCATGACCGAGCATCTGCCGATCATGGTCGTCGCCGTTCTGGTCGCCATCACCGTCATGCTGCTGGCCGCCGACCCGCTGGCCAACTTCATCAACAAGAACCCGACCGTGGTCATGCTGGCCCTGGGCTTCCTGCTGATGATCGGCATGGTGCTGATCGCCGAAGGCTTCGGTGCCCATGTGCCCAAGGGGTACATCTACGCGGCCATGGCCTTCTCCGCGGGGGTCGAGGTCCTCAACATGTGGAGCCGCAAGGCCAGCAGCAAACGTGAGAGCGCCCAGCATCTCCGGGCCCAGGCCGATCAGGCCGAGGCCCGCGCCCGGGCCGCCGAGGCTGAAGCCGACGCCGCCGACAGCCGGACCTGAAGCGTCACGGGCCCCTACAGGAAGCTGTAGGGGTCCACGTCGACCGACAGGCGAACCGAGGACGGCAGCTTGACCCGCGCCAGCCACGCCCGGAGGAAGGCCTGGAGGTCGACATCGCGGTCGGCCCGGACCAGCAGCCGCTTCCTCCGTCGCCCCCGCACCATCGCCAGCGGCGCATCGGCGGGGCCATAGACCTCCAGCCGCTCGGCATTCGGAATAGCCCCGGCCAGCAGCTGGGCAGCCTTCTCGACGGCCTCCGCCTTGTCGCCCGACAGGATCAGTGCCGCCAGCCGTCCGAACGGTGGCAGGGCGGCCAGTCGACGCTCCTCGGACTCGGTGGCGAGGAAGCTGTCCCGATCGCCCGCCGCCAGCGCCTGCAATACCGGATGCTCCGGCGTCCAGGTCTGCAGCAGGGCCCGACCCGGCCGCTCGGCTCGTCCGGCCCGGCCCGTGGCCTGCATCAGCAGCTGGAAGGTCCGCTCGGCGGCGCGCAGGTCACCGCCTCTCAGCCCCAGATCGGCATCGATCACCCCGACGAGGGTGAGGTTGGGAAAGTTGTGGCCCTTGGCGGCCGCCTGGGTCGCCACGAGAATGTCGATCTCGCCGCGCTCCATCGATTCGACCAGATCGCGGGCCGAGCGCCCGTCCGGCGTGGTGTCGGACGAAAAGATCGCTGTGCGCGCCTCGGGGAACAGGCTGCGGACCTCCTCCTCGACCCGCTCGACCCCCGGGCCGACCGGCACCAGACTGTCCCTTGCCCCGCACGACGGACAGGTGTCGGGCTTCGGCATGGAAAAGCCGGTCAGGTGACAGACCAGCCGCCCGGTATAGCGGTGCTCGACCAGCCATGAATCCGTGTCCGGGGCCGTCATCCGGTGACCGCAGGCCCGGCAAAGCACTACGGGCGCATAGCCCCGCCGGTTCAGGAACAGCAGGGTCTGCTCGCCCCGCTCAAGCGTTTCGGCCATGGCGGTGCGAAGCGGCGGGCTCAGCCAGGTCTGGGGTTCGGGGGGATTGGCGCGCAGGTCCAGCAGGGTGATGTCGGGCAGCACCGCCGTACCGTGCCGTGCTGTCAGCCTCAGTTCCCGGTACCGCCCCTGCCGGGCGTTGCCGAGCGTCTCCAGCGACGGGGTGGCCGAGGCCAGCACCACGGCGGCGCTCTCGAACCGCGCCCGGGCCACGGCCAGGTCCCGCCCCTGATAGATCAGGCCGTCCTCCTGTTTGTACGAGCCGTCATGCTCCTCATCGACGACGATCAGTCGCAGGGCCGGGAACGGCAGGAACAGCGCCGAGCGCGCCCCCACGACCATGCGACAGCGGCCGCCCGCCACGGCATCCCAGACCTGCCGCCGCCGGGGCCCGGTCAGGCCCGAATGCCATTCTGCAGGCGCCGCGCCGAACCGGGCGGTGATGCGGGCGATGACCGCCTGGGTCAGGGCGATCTCGGGCAATAGGATCAGCGCCTGCGCCTGCGAATCCCCCTCCAGTAGCCGCGCCACCGCCTCCAGATAGGCCTCGGTCTTGCCCGAGCCGGTCACACCGTCCAGCAGGAAGGCGACGAAATCCCCCGACAGGGCCGCCTGACCGATCTGGCCGGCGGCCTCGGCCTGGTCCGGATTCAGCTCGACCCGGGCATGGTGGGGATCCGGTGCCTGCAACGGGTTGCCGGTTTCAGCCGGGCGAGCCGTAATCACCCCCTCGTCCACCAGTCCCTTGACCACCCCCGCCGAGACGCCGGCCGCACGCCCCAGCTCCGCGGCGCTGGCAACCGTCGGCCCTTCGTCGAGTGCCTGCAGCACCGCCGCCCGGGCAGGAG
>CAXICH010000271.1:0-2832 GCA_964022245.1 uncultured Alphaproteobacteria bacterium | reverse complement strand
CTGGGCAAGTCGCACATGTCGGTGGCCCAGCTGCTGAAGCTGACCAGCGGCTCGGTGCTGGAGCTGGACCGCAAGGTCGGCGAGGCCATCGACATCTTCGTCAACAACCGGCTGGTCGCGCGCGGCGAAGTGGTCGTGGTCGAAGATCGGCTGGGCGTGACCATGACGGAAATCATCAAGACCGAGGATACGGGCGCCTGAAGCGGCGACCGGCAGTGAGATTTAGAGGAGAAGACCCATGCGGCTTCTGGTAGTTGGCAGACTGAGCGGGCAGCTGGCCTCGGCCGTGAAAATGGCCATGGCCCATGGTGCCAAGGTGCACCACGTCGAGCGGGGCGATCAGGCCACCGAGCAGTTGCGGCGCGGGCAGGGCGCGGACCTGCTGATGGTCGATTATCGCATCGACATCGCCGCCCTGATTGCCGCCAATGAGGCCGAGCGCATCCATGTGCCGGTCGTGGCCTGTGGCGTCGATGCCGGGCCGGATGATGCCGCCGCCACCATTCGCGCCGGCGCAAAGGAGTTCATCCCGCTGCCGCCCGAGGCCGATCTGATCGCCGCCGTGCTGTCGGCGGTTGCGGATGACGACCGTCCGCTGATCTCGGCCGATCCGTCCATGAAGGCGGTGATCGGTCTGGCCGATCAGGTTGCCCGTTCTGAAGCCTCCATCCTGATCACCGGGGAAAGCGGCGTCGGCAAGGAGGTGATGGCCCGCTATCTGCACCAGAACTCGCGCCGCGCCGAGAAGCCGTTCATCAGCGTCAACTGCGCGGCCATTCCCGACAATCTGCTGGAGTCCGAACTGTTCGGCCACGAGAAGGGCGCCTTCACCGGCGCCGTGGCCCGCCGGGTGGGCAAGTTCGAGGAAGCCGACGGCGGCACCCTGCTGCTGGACGAAATCAGCGAGATGGACGTGCGGCTACAGGCCAAACTGCTGCGCGCGCTGCAGGAACGCGTCATCGACCGCGTCGGCGGCACCACGCCGGTCAAGGTCGATATCCGCATCATCGCCACCTCGAACCGCGACCTTGGCCGGGCCGTGTCGGAAGGCAGCTTCCGCGAGGACCTGCTGTACCGGTTGAACGTCGTCAATCTGCGCCTGCCGTCGCTGCGGGAGCGCCCCGGTGACATTCCGGCGCTGGCGGACTTCTTCGTGCGGAAATATGCGGCGGCCAATGGAGTGCCCGTGCGCCCCGTATCGGCCGAGGCCCGTCGGGCCCTGACCGCCCACCGCTGGAACGGCAATGTGCGCGAGCTGGAAAACGCCATGCACCGCGCGGTGCTGCTGGCACAGGGGCCCGAGATCGACGTCGACGCCATCCGCCTGCCCGACGGCCAGCCCCTGACGGGGGCCACCTATGATGCGGGCCCCGCCAGCCGCGCGGCCCAGACCGCCGATGCCGTGACCCGGGCCTATGTCGGACAGACCGTGGCCCAGATGGAAAAGACCCTGATCCTCGACACCCTGGGCCACTGCCTCGGCAACCGCACCCATGCGGCCAACATTCTGGGCATCTCGATCCGCACCCTGCGCAACAAGCTGAACGAATACGCTGACGACGGCACGCCGATCCCCGCGCCCCAGTCCGGCATTTCCGCCGCAGCTGGCTGAGGACGCATCGATGGACCGCAGAAGCGTTCTGACGGGAATGGGCGCGCTGGGAGCCGCCGGTTGCGGACCCGCACCCTCCAGACGGGTGTCCTCCGAGGCCAAGGCCGAAGGAGAGGCCCGGCCCATGGCGATCCGGGAGCCGTCGCCGGTCCAGACGCTCGATCTGTCGGCTCTCGAAACGCGGCACGGCGGCCGGATAGGGCTGACCGCGCTGCGTGAAGGCCAGCGCCCGCTGGTTTGGCGCGACGCCGAACGGTTCGTCTACTGCTCCACCTTCAAGATGTATCTCGCCGCCGCGACCCTATTGCGGATCGAAGCGGGCGAGGAGCGCCTCGACCGTCAGATCCGGATCACCGAGGCTGACATGGTCAGCCATGCTCCGGTGACCCAACCCGCCATTGGTGGAACCCTGAGCGTCGAGATGTTGATGAAGGCCATCGTGGAGGTCAGCGACAACCCTGCAGCCAACCTTCTCCTCAAGGCGCTAGGTGGACTGGAAGCCATGCGGGCCTTCTATCGCGGCATCGGTGACGACAGCACTCGCGTCGATCGTTTCGAGCCCGAGATGAACCGGCTGGACGGCGACAAGGACACCATCACTCCGCATCAGTCCGCTACCAATATCCGACACCTGTTCCTGGACGACCGGACACCGCTTGCCGAACGTTCGAAGGACATGCTGCTGGGCTGGATGTTCGCGTCGCCTACGGGAGTCGGCCGCATCAAGGCTGGCGTGCCCGCCGGCTGGCGTGTGGCGCACAAGACAGGCACCGGCGGCTATGGGCCGACCAATGACATTGGCGTTCTGTACCCGCCGACCGGCGCCCCCATCACACTGGCCGTTTACTATCACGGCGTGAGGGCCTCATCCGACGCCGAGAATGAGGCCGTAATCGCCGATGCCACGCGGATGACACTGGCGGCGCTGGGTCAGGCTGCATGACTGACACCCCCATCATGATGAAGGACGGCATGGCCCGGCCGTCGGGCAAGGACATGCTGGGCTGGATCGCGCGCGGCGAGGTCGGCATGGCGGTCGGCGTCATCGGCGTCATCCTGCTGCTGATCCTGCCGATTCCGGCCTTCCTCATGGATATGCTGCTGGCGATCTCGCTGATCTCCAGTGTGTTGATCCTGATGACCGCCCTGATGATGAAGAAGCCGCTGGACTTCGCCATCTTCCCGACGGTGCTGCTGGTCTCGACCCTGTTCCGGCTGGG
>CAXICH010000270.1:0-2842 GCA_964022245.1 uncultured Alphaproteobacteria bacterium | reverse complement strand
GTCGATCGCATAGATGAAGCGCGGCAGGTCCAGCTGCTCCTCATAGCTCTTGAGGATTTCGTTGCGCTTGGCCCCGGCGAACAGGTGGCGGGTCTCGGTGAACTGACGACCCGGCGGGATGGTCACGGCGGCGCCAAGCATATTGGCCTGCATGGACGTGACATTGCCCTGCTCGCGCGTGCGGAACTCGGCCTGGATCGCTTCGTCCTGGTCGGGGATCAGCGCCGCCAGCCAGAACTTGTCTGTGATGCCCAGCCAGCCGCCCGTGGAGTCCTTGCGGATCGGCGGCTTCTTGGCCCAGTCCTTGTACTTGTGCTGCTCGGTCGAATAGCGGCCGTCCTCGCCGAAGGTGCCGATGGCGCCCTCGTGCGAGATCATCTCGCGGCCCAGCGTCGGCGGCACGCCCTGACGCCAGACCGAGCCATAGGGCGCGATCGTGATCGCCTGGGCGCCGAAATTGGCGACGGTGTCCGTAACGGTGAACAGATATTGCTCGTCCACCGAGATGACGCGGGTGAAGCGCAGGCCCTGGCCGTTGTCCCAGGTCAGGGTGACGGGCGTCGCGGGCGTCAGGGTCTCGCCCGAGGTCAGGCGCCAGGGCGTCTCCAGCCCCGGCACGCCACCGGCGACATTGGCGCCCAGCCAGCCGAACTGGGCGAAATAGGCGAACTCCATGCCCTGCGGCCGGAACAGTTCAACCGGCTGGTCCGACCCCAGCGTCTGGTCATAGCCCAGCAGGAACAGGTCATCGATCTTGCCGCCTTCCAGCGACAGGGAGCCTTTCAGCGTGTCGGTTTCGATGGCCACGCGGCTGGCGCCCGCCAGGGCCGCCTGACGATCGGTGATGAAGACGGGCGGGGCGGCCGGGATATCGGCAGAGTCGGTCGGCAGGGCCACGCCCGGCTGGCTCTGTTCGGCCGTGGCCTCGCGCTGGGCATCCAGGGCCGCCTTGCGCTGATCCGCCTGGGGCTGCAGCACAAAGGCCTGATAGGCGAACAGGAAAATCACCGTGACCACGATGAAGATGATCGTGTTCCGATTGTTGTCGAGGTTCATGGATCAGCAGTCCTGGCCAGGTCTGGCAGAAAAATCAGGGCGCGGGCGAAGCCGGGGGCCCGACGGGCACATCCGGCCGCGGCGGGCGCGGGGTCGCGAGCCTTGTAAGGGCCCATTTCACATCGTCAAGCAAACGTGGCCATGCGCGGTCGACCGTACCCATGCGCGCGATCAGCACATAGTCGGATCCGGGACGTCCAAGGTCGGGGATCAGGAGCCGCGCGGCCTCGCGCAGACGGCGCTTGGCCCGGTTCCGCACCACGGCGCCGCCGACCTTGCGCGTGGCGGTAAAGCCCACGCCGATAAGGGGATCGCCATCGCCCCGGTCGCGGCGCTGGATGACAACACCGCCCCGGGCTTCAGACATGCCTTTCGCGGCCGCCAGAAACTGGGGCCGCGAAGTAAGGCGTTCAATGCGGGTCATGGCCACACGGTCTCTCCGGACGGAGAGACCCGACGCATCAGGCGGTCAGGCGCTTACGGCCCTTGGCGCGACGGCGCGCAACGATCTTTTGACCGTTCTTCGTGGCCATCCGCGAACGGAAACCGTGACGGCGCTTGCGTACGAGTCGCGACGGCTGATAGGTCCGCTTCACGGTCGGCTCCATATATCTAGCAGTGACGCGGCAGACTTGAAGGCGTCCACCGCAGGAGGGCGGGCGTATAAGACCCCGGGGCGCAGGTGTCAACGCCGTCGGCGTGCCATCGGGCCCCAGAAAGAGACCGCCGAGCCATGACCGAGCCCCTTACCCCCGCCGATCTCGAACCCGACCCGGAGGCTGCGAGCCCGAAGAACGGGCATGCGCCGCGGTCGTTGAAGGACTGGGCCCTGCGCCTGTCGCCGATCGTGGCGCTGGCGGCCCTGGTCATTCTGGCCTTCGCCATGGGCTGGAACAAATATCTGTCGATGGAGATGCTGCGCGAGCACGGGCTGAATCTTCAGGCCTTTGCCGCCGAGCAATTCCTGCTGGCGCTGGTGATCTTCATCGCCGTCTATGCGCTGGCGACCGCCAGCACCATTCCCGGCCCCGTCTTCCTGACCCTGCTGGGCGGCATGATGTTCGGACCGCTGGTCGGGGCCCTGGCCCAGGCGACCGGGGCGACCCTCGGCTCGATCGCCATATATATGTTGTATCGCAGCGCCATCGGCACCTGGCTGCGCGCCAAGTTCGAGGCCGATGCGGGGATGATGCACAGGATCGCTACCGGCATCGACCGCAATGCCTTTGTCACCCTTCTGACCCTGCGGCTGATCCCGAGCGTGCCATTCGTGCTGATCAATGCCACGGCCGGCATGGTCGCCGCCCCGCTACGCCCCTACATCGCCGCGACCTTTCTGGGCCTTCTGCCCTCGACCTATATCTATACCTGGATCGGATCGGGGCTGGGCGACCTGCTGCGTCAGGGGGTCCAGCCGGACCTGAACATGCTGGTCTCGAAATTCTTCTGGCCGCTGATGGGGGTGGCCTTCCTGTCGATCCTCCTGCCCCTGATGATCAAGGGCGGACAGGCGTGGTATAATCGCCATCGGAAGAGGATGGCATGACGGCGACCGCGGACCGGGTCTATCGCTGGGCAGTGAAGCCTTTGACGGCCCTCAAGGCGCGTGCCGATGCGCCGGCCACAGCGCGACCCGGCCCCAGGGTCATCTCGGGCTTGGCCTTCCGCCTGCTGCTGCTGACGGTCATCTTCACCTTCGCCGTGGGCGCCCTGATCATCGTACCCAATGCCGCGAGCTTTCATGAGCGCTGGCTGCGCGACCGGCTGCAGGCGGCCGAGCTGGCCT
>CAXICH010000269.1:0-2846 GCA_964022245.1 uncultured Alphaproteobacteria bacterium | reverse complement strand
TGTTCGGCGGCGTTGACGGTGGCGGTCTGGATGGCTTCCAGCGGGGTCAGGCCGGCGCGGACCAGCAGGGCGAACTCCTGCGCATTGTCGCCGTGGGCCGAGACGCCCGAGTCGGTGCCGAAGGCGATCCGCACGCCGCCGCGATGGGCGCGTCCGGCCATGTCCAGCATCAGGGGCCCGGCCTGCAGGGCCTTCTGCGTCTGGGCCGGTGTGAAGAAGTTGTCAGGGCCTGACGCGATGCGGGCGACAAAGTCCCCGGCCATCAGGGTCGGGACCAGCCAGGCGCCGCTCTGGCGCATCAGGCGGATCGACTCCTCGTCAAGATAGGTGCCGTGCTCGATCGAGTCCCCGCCGGCGCGCAGGAAGGCATTGATGCCGTCGGCACCGTGGGCATGGGCGGTGACGCGACGGCCCATGCGGTGCGCGGCCTCGACGATGGCGGCCAGTTCGGCATCGGTGAACTGCTGGCCCAGACCCGCCGCCGTATTCGACAGCACGCCCCCGGTCGCCGTGATCTTGATGACATCGGCCCCGGCGCGGACCTGCTCGCGCACGGCCCGCATGCAGTCATCGACACCGGAGCAGATGCTGGGCGAGGACAGGATGTGCAGCACCTCGTCGCGGTAGCCATTGGCATCGCCATGGCCGCCGTGGATCGAGACGGACGAGCCCGAGGCGATGATGCGCGGACCGATCACATCGCCGCGGCGGATGGCGTCGCGCAGGGCGAAGACCGCCTCGTTGGCCCCGCCCAGATCGGCGACGGTTGTGAAGCCCGCCATCAGGGTCAGCCGGGCGTGGCGGGCGCCGATCAGGGCGCGGTCCGAGGTCGACAGGGTGACGGCATCCAGCCGGCCTGTGGGGCTCTGCTGGCTGGTCAGATGGACGTGACTGTCGATCAGGCCGGGCAGGACAAAGGCATCCCGCAGGTCGATGATGCGGCCCGGCTGACCCTGTCCGACGAAGCCGTCGCGGATCTCGACGACCCGGCCGCCCGTGATCACGACAGTTTTATCCGTGAGAATTCTGCCGGTTTCCGGATCCGCCAGCAGACGCCCGACCTGCAGGAACGTCGTTCCCCCATCAGGAGAAAGGTCAGCAGGCACTGCCCCTTGCTGTGCGAAGCTTGGCATCGCTGAGAGCAGCAACAGGCCAAGGGCCATCAGGATCGAGCGCATTTCCACCTCCCCGGTATGAAGCTTGCACCATAGGGCCCTGACCGGTTTCGCCAAGGCTCAGGTTGCTATGGCCGTATGGATTTGAAACAACCTGTCATGATCGTTGAACCGCACACAGGGCGTCACATGCGGATATCGAGACGAGGACTGATTCTGGGAGGCTCCGCGCTGATGGCCGGATGCTCTTCCGCCACCGCGAGCACGGTCGACCTGGCCGCGCCGCTCGTCATGCCGGAGCCGGTGCCGGCGCCGCTCGTCGAGCCGACGGTGCTGGTTCAGGCCGACCCCGCGCCACTCGATCCCAAGGGGATGGTTCGCAAGGAAGTGATGGACCGGGCCATGGCCGCGCTGGACATCCATCATCGTCGCATCCCGCAGCGGGATCGCATGTATCTGGTGGACTTCAAGGTGCACTCGGCCGAGCCGCGCCTGTTTGAGGTCGATCTGCTGGCCGGAACGGTGACCGCCATGCGCACCAGCCACGGGCGGGGATCGGACCCCGAGCACACCGGTGTGCCGCGCGCCTTCTCGAACACGCCGGAGAGCTTCATGTCCTCGGTCGGCTCCTATGTCACGGCCGGAGCCAGCCATGGACCGCAGCAGGGGCCGAATGTCCTGCTGGACGGGCTGGAGTATTCGAACGACAAGGCCCGCGAGCGCGCCATCATCGTGCACGGCGCCGACTATGCCGACCCGGACTTCCTGGAGCGCGAAGGCAAGCTGGGTCGGTCATATGGCTGTTTCTCGGTCGCCCACGCCGACCTTCCGGGCCTGCGCGAGCGCATGGGCGAGGGCCGTCTGCTGTTCGCCTTCAGCTGATCCCGTCGTCCCGAATTGACGAAGGGGCGCCAGCCAGCCGGCGGCGCCCCTTTTTCCTGCCTTCCCCCGCAAGCGAGGGAGGAACAATCACTCGTAACCGTGGGCGGCCTCGTTGATGACCTGTGAGGGCATGTTCGAGAAGTCGACGGCGACCGGGCCGGCCAGTTTGGCCTGAAGGGTGCGGATGACGTGGGTCATGCGGCGGCGGACCTCACGCTCCGGCTCGGAGCCCGTGTCGAGGCTGAGCGGGGCGAGGCAGAAGTCGATGATGCCGTCGGTTGATTTGATCGGTTCCATAGCGGTCTCTCCTTCTTATTCGGCGGCGACGAACTGGGCGGTTTCGGTCGAGTCCTTGAGCGCCGTGGTCGAGGACTGGCCGTTCGAGATGACGGTGGCGACCTGGTCGAAATAGCCGGTGCCGACCTCGCGCTGGTGGCGGGTGGCGGTGTAGCCGGTAGCCTCGTTGGCGAACTCGCGCTGCTGCAGCTCGGAATAGGCCGCCATGCCGCGGTCGCGGTAGCCCGAGGCCAGCTCGAACATGCCGTTGTTGAGGCTGTGGAAGCCAGCCAGGGTCACGAACTGGAACTTGTAGCCCATGGCCCCCAGCTCGCGCTGGAATTTGGCGATAGTCTCCTTGTCCAGCTTGGCCTCCCAGTTGAAGGAGGGCGAGCAGTTGTAGGCCATCAGCTTGCCGGGGTGCTTCTTCTGGATGGCCTCGGCGAACTTCTTCGCGTCGTCGAGGTCGGGGTGGGAGGTTTCCCACCACAGCAGGTCGGCGATGTTGGCATAGGCGAGGCCGCGGGCGATGCAGTGGTCAAGGCCGGTGCCGGGCTTGAGGCGGAAGAAGCC
>CAXICH010000268.1:0-2850 GCA_964022245.1 uncultured Alphaproteobacteria bacterium | reverse complement strand
GGGCCAGGGTGTCGGTCCAGCCGGTATAGTCCCAGTAGTCGACCGGATAGGTCAGTACGATCACGCCCGGCCTGTCCGCCAGGGCTTCGACCCGCTGATTGGCCTCCGGACAGCCGCCACAGCCCTGGGCGGTGAACAGCTCGACCACCACGGGTACGGACCGCACGGCGACATCGGCCTGGGCAACGCGACGCACGGACTGGGCCGCGGTGCCGACAGCCCCGAACAGGCACGCGCCCACGGCCCCCGCGATCGCCAATCGTGTCCAGCCCCGAAAGATCATGGGTCCGACTCCTAGCCGCTCCGCTTCGCCCGCGCCCCTCATTTTCGCGTGAGGGGCGCGTGAAGCCGCCGTCAGTCCATCAGCTGCTGGGCCAGATAGACATAGTGCCGGGCCCAGCGCCGGGCATTGGCCACCGGATCGGCGTCATTGGAGTGCCCGCCGGCCGTGTCCTCGAAATAGAGGTGGTCGTGGCCCTGGGCCTCCAGCCGGGCCGCGAATTTGCGGGCATGGCCGGGGTGGACGCGGTCGTCGCGCGTGTTGGTGGTGATGTAGACGCGCGGATAGTCGACCTCGGGGCTCAGCCGCTGATAGGCCGAATAGTCCGCGATCCAGGCCGCTTCCTCGGGAATGCGCGGATCGCCATATTCCCCGATCCACGAGGCCCCGGCGGGCAGTTCGTGATAGCGCAGCATGTCGATCAGCGGGCTTTCGATGACCGCCGCATTGAACAGCTCGGGCCGCTGGGTGATCGACACCGAGGTCAGCACCCCGCCGTTCGACCGGCCATAGATGCCCAGATGCCGTGGCGAGGTGATGCCGCGCGCGATCAGATCCTCGGCCACGGCGGCGAAGTCATCAAAGGCGCGCTGGCGGTTCTCGTTCAGCGCCGCCTGGTGCCAGCCGGGGCCGAACTCGCCGCCGCCCCGGATATTGGCCTGGACGAAGACGCCGCCGTTCTCCAGCCACAGCTTGCCCATTTCGGGCTTGTAGGCCGGCGGGAAGCTGATCTGGAAGCCGCCGTACCCGAACAGGATGGTGGGTGCCGTGCCGTCCATGGCGAGGTTGCGCGGCATGACGACGAAATAGGGAATCTTCGTTCCGTCCGACGAGGTCGCCTCATACTGCTCCACCCGGTGGGTCGAGGTATCGAACTTGGGCGGGGCAGAGCGGAGCTCCGTCAAGGCAGCCCCGTCCACCGTGAACAGACTCAGCGTCGGCGGCGTCAGAAAACCCTGGGTCGACACGAAGACACGGCCTGAGCCGCGCGAGGAGTCGCCGAGCGAGACGGCCTGATTGTCCGGTACAGCCACGTCCGTGCGCGGCCATCCCCATTCGCCCCGGTTCTCGAATACGGCGACCCGACCGACAACATTGTCGTTGTAGGACACCACGACGTGGTCATCATAAACCGAGACCGAGTTGATCGACTGGCGTGCGCCGGGGGTGAAGATCTCCTCATCAGCATTGGTCAGGATGATCCCGTCACCCGGATCTCGCAGCTTGTTGATATCGGCAGCCAGCAGCGTCCCGGCCGGCTGAGACTCGCCGCGCCAAATCCAGTCTTCCTCGAGGCCCACGACAAGCTGCTGGCCCATCATGCCATAGACGGACA
Source organism: uncultured Alphaproteobacteria bacterium (assembly GCA_964022245.1). Lineage (GTDB taxonomy): Bacteria > Pseudomonadota > Alphaproteobacteria > Caulobacterales > Caulobacteraceae > Brevundimonas. The sequence continues at coordinate 1,234 of CAXICH010000268.1, read as the reverse complement.
CCCGCTCGGGCAGGCCGAGCTTGACTGCTTCTCCATCCTGCCAAAGCCAGGTCTCGGCCCGGAAGGTATCCAGCGGACGATTGATCAGCACAGCCTGAACAGCGCCGCTCCCGTCGCGCAGAACATAGGGACTGACGCCATAGCCGCCGTCGCCGGCCTCGCCGCGATAGACTTCGGTCGCCTGGGCCAGCGACTGGCCGCGCTTTAGCGACTTGACGATGTAGGGATAGCCCGACTCGGTCAGGGTGCCGGGGCCGAAATCGGTGGCGACCAGCAGGGTGTCGGCGTCCAGCCAGCTGATGCGGTGCTTGCCCTCGGGCAACACGAACCCACCCTCGACGAAGGCCTTGGTGGTCAGGTCGAACTCGCGGACCACCACGGCGTCCTTGCCGCCGTCCGACAGGTTGATCAGGCAGCGGGTCTCGGCGGGCGGCAGGCAGCTGGCGCCCTTGAACACCCAGTCCTTGCCCTCGGCGCGGGCCAGGGCGTCGATGTCGAGAAGAGTCTCCCACTCGGTATTGCCGGACGCATAGGACTCCAGCGTCGTGCGCCGCCAGAGGCCCTTGGGATTGGTCGCGTCCTGCCAGAAATTACCGATGCCGTCGCCGAGGAAGGACGGCGCGGGGATCCGGTCCGTCGCGGTCAGGATCGCCTCGGCCTGCTGACGGAAGGGCTCATAGCGGGGGTCACCTTCCAGCGTCGCGAGCGCCCGTTCGTTGGAGCGGGCGACAAAGGCCATGCCCTCGGCCCCGTCGACCGCTTCCAGCGCCAGATGATCGTCCGCCGCCGCCACGCCCGCCGGCGTCAGGTCGGCGGGAAAGTTGGGCATGGAGGCCTGTGCGACCGGCACGGAGGCTTCGGTCGGGTCCTGGGCACCGGGCATGGTGCTGCAGGCGCCCAGCATCAGGGCAGGAAGGGCGGCGGACAGGATCAGGCGTTTCATCAAACTACTCCCGGACGGTCAGTCCATCAGGCGGCGGGTCAGATAGGTGTATTCCAGCGCCAGACGCCGCGCCGTTTCGCGCAGGTTGGCGCCGGCGGCGTGGCCCCCGTCGGTATTCTCATAGAACAGGACGTCATAGCCCAGCTCTTCCATGCGGGCGGCGGCCTTTCTCGCATGCCCCGGGTGGACACGGTCGTCCTTGGTCGAGGTATGAATGAAGACCTGCGGATAGGGCTGGCCCGCGCGCAGGTTCTGATAGGGCGAATAGGCCGCGATCCATTCGCGCTCTTC
>CAXICH010000267.1:0-2858 GCA_964022245.1 uncultured Alphaproteobacteria bacterium | reverse complement strand
GGTGGTGCGCCAGATGCCGCGCACATGGTCGGCGTCCTGCCAGAAATTGTCGATCTGCTCGACGCCACCCAGCCGCCGGAAGCCGGGCGAGGGGATGCGGTCGCGGGCCTCCAGAATGGCCAGGGCCTGGTCATGCAGGTCCTGATAGCGCGGGTCGCCGGTCAGGACGCCCAGCGAGCGGGTGTTCTGCTCCTCGACCCAGGCCATGGCGCGCTCGCCCTCGACCTCTTCCAGCCACAGATAGAGGTCTTCGGCGTCGGCAGCAGGGGTCATGGAGGGGTCAGAAGCGCTCTGGGCGAGGACAGGAGCGGCGGCAAGCGCCAGCGGCAGGGTGAGGGCGACAGCCGTCAGGGTGCGACGAAGCATGGACGAAATCTCCGGTCGAGGGTGGGGCACCTTAACGGGGCAGGGGGCGGCGACAAGCCGGGACCCGCTTCATTACGGTTTCGTCATGCGGCGGGTGGATCAGTGCTCATAGTTGGGAATGCAGAGGCCCTCGCCACAGGCCTTGCAGTGCACGGCGTCGGGGTCGTGCCGCTGCAGGCCGCAGTTGGGGCAGGGGAAGTGAATCTTGGGCGGGCGCAGCAGGGTCTGGCCCAGCCGCACGAACAGGGTCACGCCCGTCAGCATGATGACGATCGAGACGATCCGACCCCATGCCCCGGGCAGAAGGATGTCCCCGTAGCCGGTCGTGGTCAGGCTGGTGACCGTATAGTAGAGGGCATCGACATAGCCGGTCAGGCCCTCGTGGGTGCCGACAAAGGCCGTATAGACGAAGCCGGTCGCCACAAAGATGAAGGTGACCAGCGCGGCCAGCGCCTTGACCACATCCTCGACGTGGGTGTCGTCATATTTGCGGCCTACCGTCCGCCAGAAAAAGTCGGAGTTGATCAGGGTCCACAGGCGAATGACCCTGAGGAAGCCGAAGTTGAACAGCCACGCCGGGAACATCAGCGTCGCCAGGATGAACAGGTCCGCCCACACCACGGGTCGCTTCAGCCACGACCGGATGTCGGTCCAGGCCATGGCCCGGGCCAGCAAATCGGCCGCCAGCAGGGCGGCGATCACATAGTCGAGGGCATAGAAGACCCAGCCTTCACCCTTCAGGATCGGCGCAGCGATGAAGAAGCCGATGATGACGATGTCGATGATCAGCACGGTAAAGCGGAACCGCACCGCCTGACGCGAGTGGCCGTGGTACAGGGCCCTCAACCGGGCCCGGATGCGCCAGCCGCGAGGGTCGTCTTTCGGGCTCGTCTGTGAGGCCATGCCCTGCGATAGCGCGGATGGTCGCCCGTGCAAACCGTTCGTGATCGTCGGGCCGCTCGCGCGGGGCGCGTCGCTGGCCTATAGCCGGGGCATGACCGCGACTTCCCTGCCCTATGTGAAGATGAACGGAGCCGGCAACGACTTCATCATCCTGCGCGTGGATGCGCCGGGCTTCGACCTGTCGTCTGACACCGTGCGCCGGCTGTGCGAACGCGATACCGGGCCGGGCTGTGACCAGTTGATCGTGATCGAACCGCCCTCCGGCCCGGACGAGACCGCCTTCATGCGGGTATGGAACGCTGACGGCGGCAAGGTCGAGACCTGTGGCAACGCCCTGCGCTGTGTCGGCTGGCTGTTGCTCGAAGCCTCCGGACAGGAGAGCGCCGTGATCGGCACACTGGGCGGCCCCACCGTCGCACGCCGGGCGGAGGGCACCCGGATCGAGGTCGATATGGGCACCCCGCGGCTGGCCTGGAATCAGATCCCGCTGGCCGAGGAGATGGACACCCGCGGCATCGAGCTTCAGGTCGGGCCGGTCGACGCCCCCGTCATCCACACCCCCGGCGCCGTATCCATGGGCAATCCGCATGTGGTGTTCTTCACCGACCGTCAGGACGACGCCTTTGTGCGCGGCGCCGGCTCGCTGATCGAGCATCACCCCCTGTTCCCCGAGGGGGTCAATGTCGGCTTTGCCCATGTGCTGTCGCCCGACCTCATTCGTCTGAGGGTGTGGGAACGCGGCGCGGGCCTGACGCTGGCGTGCGGTACCGGCGCCTGCGCGGCGCTGGTGGCCGCCCATCGCCGGGGCCTGACCGGTCGTTCCGCCACGCTTGAGCTGGATGGCGGTGCCCTCGACATCCGCTGGGACGAAGCCGGCGGCCACGTCTTCATGACCGGCCCGGTCGTGTTTGAAGGCACGGGGACCGTCACGCTTTGACTGCCTGCACTTGCCGTAACGTCAAATCCGCCGCCGCCGCCGTTGTTTGCGCGGCACCCGCCCTCTAGGATCGCCGCCTTCCTCTCGCACTGAAACGACCCCATGCCCGACCTGACCGACAAGCAGACCTTTTCCGACGACGACGCGCTGGAGTTCCACCGCGAGCCAGAACCGGGCAAGATTTCCATGGCGCCGACCAAGCCCATGGCGACCCAGCGGGACCTGTCGCTGGCCTATTCCCCGGGCGTGGCCGTGCCGGTTCTGGCCATCGCCGACGATCCGGACAAGGCCTATGACTATACGTCCAAGGGCAATCTGGTGGCCGTCATCTCCAACGGCACCGCCATCCTGGGCCTCGGCAATCTGGGCCATATGGCGTCCAAGCCGGTGATGGAAGGCAAGTCGGTCCTGTTCAAGCGGTTCGCCGACGTCGACAGCTTCGATGTCGAGGTGAAGACCACCGACCCGGACGAGTTTGTCACCGTGGTCAAGAACATCGGCGACACCTGGGGCGGTATCAATCTGGAGGACATCAAGTCCCCGGAATGTTTCGTGATCGAAAGCCAGCTGCAGGACCTGCTGGACATTCCGGTCTTCCACGACGACCAGCACGGCACGGCCATCATCTCGACCGCCGGCCTGATCAATGCCT
>CAXICH010000266.1:0-2865 GCA_964022245.1 uncultured Alphaproteobacteria bacterium | reverse complement strand
GTGCCACACTCCCCCCGTCCCGTCGCACGGAGGGCTCGTAAGGCCTGCGACCTTGCTAGCGGCGGGAGCGGATGGAGCGGGGTTGAGGGCGGCGCTGGCCGGCTCTCCAGTCTCAGGGAGGCTTGGCGAGCCGGGCGAAAGGCCCGCCTTCAACACTGGGTCGAGGGGGATACTCGATCGCCCGGGACTGAACGCAGGTTCAGCCTGCCCGCCGGGGGCGCTGCGGTAAGGCCCGAACACGGCCACCCGACGCAAGCTTCCGGAAAACCAGCCGCGCGGAGCGTCGGTCTTCGTCGAAACGGTAAAAGCAATTCACTCCGGGCGAAGGCCCGGCGCTCCGCCTGCCCTCCAACCTCTGCCCACAGGGCGAGAGGCGCCTCGGCACATCTGCGCCTGTTCCTCCCCCGGCGGGGGAGGGGTGGAGTTCAGACCTTTCGGGCCGTAACCTTTCGTCACCGACTGTGGCTCCGCCGCGCTTGCGGATTGGGGCTGGATTGGGGCAAGGACGCAGGGCGGTTTTTTCTTCCGTGATCCTCAGGCCCGCATATTCGAACCATGGACTCCTCGTCCCTCTCCAGCGTCCTGACCAGTCCTGAAGTCCAGGCCTTTGCCCTGGGCTTCCCGCGGCTGATGACCCATCTGGCGGTGACCATTGCCCTTCTGGTGCTGGGCACGACCCTCTACGCCCTGCTGACGCCGTGGAAAGAGGTGGCCCTGATCCGCGAGGGAAACTCGGCCGCCGCCGTGGCCTTCGCCGGGGTGCTGGTCGGTCTGGCCATTCCGCTGGCCATCAGCCTGTCGGTCTCGACCTCGATCCGGGACATCGTCATCTGGGGCGTGGCGACCGTCGTCCTTCAACTGTTCGTCTTCCGTCTGGTCGACATGCTGTTGACCGGCCTGCCCCAGCGCATCCGCGAGGGTGAGATCTCGGCTGCGGTGCTGCTGGTCGGGGCCAAGCTCGCGACCGCCCTGATCCTTGGCGCGGCCCTGGCGGGCTAGGGGGGCGCATGGAGCGACTGACCGACTGGGCCTTCTATGGTCTCCTGTCGCTGGCGATCCTGATCTGGGCCCTCGACCGGCGCGAGGAGGTCTATACCCCGCCGCCGCCGCCCGAACCGGACGAGGTCGAGGGCGCGCTGCTCGGCCCCATCACCCCCTTCGACCCGGCCATCACCCTGAATGCGCCGGACATCCCCTTCCAGCCCGCCTCGGGCACAGCCTTCTCGGTCGCGGGAGAGGGGCGCTGGGTCACGGCCCGCCATGTGGTCGAGGGCTGCACCCGACCGGCGCTGATGGTCGGGGGCGGTCGCGCCGTTGCTGCCAGCATCCGCCTCGCGCCCCGCGCCGATGTCGCCGTCCTGATCACCGAAGGGGGCCCCGAACCGCTGGCGGTGGTCGAGGCGCCGCAGCTGCGCAAGGGTCAGCGGGGCTTTCACCCCGGCTATCCGCAGGGCCGGGCGGGCGAGGTCACCTCGCGGCTGCTGGGGCGTGAGACCTTCCGGGTCCGCGGCCGGGGGCAGCGTAACGAGCCGGTCCTCGCCTGGGCCGAGGTCGGTCGGACGGCGGGGCTGAAGGGCACGCTCTCGGGCCTGTCCGGCGCGCCGGTGCTGGACCGTCAGGGCCGCGTGCTGGGCGTGACCATTGCCGAGGCCCCGCGCCGCGGCCGCATCTACACGACGGCCCCCGACACCTTCGGCCCGGCGATCCGCGGCATGCCGGACCGTGATGCCCGCCCGCTCGAGGAGCCTGTGACGCTGGCCAACTACGGTCGGGTCGCCGACGCCCTTCGCCGCGACCTGCGCGTCGCCCAGGTCGTCTGCCTGTCGGCCTGAGCCGGCCCTCAGTCGTTGAAGACCGCGACGCCGATCTCGCCCTCGGGAGTCAGCCAGGCGCGCTTCATGCCCTGGCTGTTGTACGGGTCAGCGCGGTTGCCATTGCGGTCCAGCGCGATCAGGCCGCCGTCGCCGCCCATGGCGCCGATGGCGTCGATCACGGACTGCCCGGCCTCGCCGACCGTCTGGCCCGAGGCGACGCGCCAGGCGACCTGGGCCGCCGCCGCCGTGCGGATGAAGTATTCGCCCTGGCCGGTGGACGAGACGGCCGCATGGCCATCCGCCCAGGTACCGCTGGCGGGCAGGGGCGTGTCGCCGACACGCCCCGGAAGTTTGCCGAACACCCCGGCGGTCGAGGTCGCGGCCGCCAGCCGTCCCTGCGCGTCCAGCACGCAGCAGCCGACCGTGCCGTGCGCCAGGGTGCCCGGCGGGTGATTGTCCTCGCCCTGTCCCGCCCGGGTGAACCAGTCCTCGCCGCCGGGGACAGGCTCCAGCTTCTGATCCTCGCAGAAGCGGCGGGCGCCCTCGCCGACCAGCAGCACGTGCGGGGTGTGGTCCATGACGGCCCGGGCGGCCCGTACCGGATTTCGGAAGCCCTGCAGGGCGGCGATCCCTCCGGCCCGACCCGTGGCCCCGTCCATCAGGCTGGCGTCCAGTTCATAGTCCCCGTCCAGATTGGGGGAGGCGCCGCGCCCGGCGACATAGAGGCCCGAGTCCTCCAGCAGGCAGACCGCCTCGACCGCCACGTCCAGCGCGGCCTCGCCTGCGTCCAGCCGCGCCTGCATGGCCCGCACCACCGCGGTCATGTCGGCGACCTCGGCGGCATAGTCCTGGCTGCGCCGGGCACCGGCGCCTCCGTGAAGGATCAGGGCGGGTCGGGTCATCAATACGCCTCCGGGCACCGGACAGGCCGGTTCCTGTCTTGTGGAGTGTGGGGCCGGAGCGTTACCGTCTGACCGGTCGGGGTGGCAAGTCACCCCGGCCGTTCCGTATCCGTCTCCCCGAAAGGTTTTCCATGCGCGCAGTCCTGTCC
>CAXICH010000265.1:0-2869 GCA_964022245.1 uncultured Alphaproteobacteria bacterium | reverse complement strand
GAAGCTGGGCGGCACCCTGCCCGACGGCACGGCCTATCGCGTGTCGGACCCCGCCCTGCTGGCCTGGGTCCATGTGACCGAGACGATCAGCTTCCTAGACGCCTGGGTCCGCTATGCCCGGCCCGACATGCCGGTCGCCGAGCAGGATGCCTATTTCGACGAGATGGCCCGCATCGGTCAGGCCCTCGGCGCCGCCCCCCTGCCCCGCACCCGGGCCGAAGCCGAGGCCCTGATCCAGTCGTACCGCCCGCAGCTCCGCGCCGATATCCGCACCCGCGAGGTGGCCGATCTGGTGATGCGTCAGCGGATCGGCTCGCCCGCCGTCGACAGCGCTGCGGGACTGATCATGCAGGCCGGGTTCGACCTGCTGCCCGGCTGGGCCCAGGCGATGCACGACCGCCGCCCGCCCCTGCCGCGCCCTCTGGTCCGGACGGGGGCCCTGACCACAGCCCGCTTCATCCGCTGGGCTTTTGACCAGTCCCCGAACCGCCGCGTCTGGCCGCGCGAGCAGACCGCGTTCCCGCGCCCTTCCCGTTCCTGATCGCGCCTAGGCAAATGCGGGGCCCGGTCATAGGCTTGCGCCCAGACCTTGCGGAGTGACGATCATGATCAGCGTGCTGGCCGCCCTTGCCCTTCTTGTCCCGGCACCGGAGCCGCAGGACGGCCCCTGGCGCCAGCTGATCGACTTTACGCCGACGGCTGAGCAGCCCGACGGCGCCTCCCTGTTCCTGCTTGAGGCCGACATGCTGCCGCAGGGCAGCCCCGCGCGGCGCGACGCGCGCCCCGTGCGCTATCTGTGGGTCAACCACGGCGCGGTCATCGGCGATCAGGCCGTGACCCTGGTCACCGGCACCACCGACTGCGACGGCGAAATCCGCATGCAGCAGGTCCAGGTGTTCACTGCCGCCGGTCGGTTGCTCGGCGAGGCGGAGGTCGACGAGGCGGTCTATGCCATTCCCCACTCGGCCGAGAGCCTGATCAGCGATGCCGTGTGCACAGGCTCGCCATATCTGTACGACAAGCCCGTGGTCGCCACCTTGGCCGAAGCCACCGCGGGCGCCGCGAGCAGCGAAGGGCTCGGCACGCCCGCCGACGCGGTCCGCTGGGACGTCGACTATGACGGCCAGGACGATTTCGTCAGCATCGCCATGCGCCCGCACAGCTATCGCCATGATGTCGAGTTCGTTCTGGCGAAGACCCCGAACCGCAGCCTCAATGTCGTCACCGCCGAACAGCGGCCGACCGGGCCACTGCTCGAGCGCCGCATTCGCCCGCTGGAGCGCGACCGCTACCTGACGGCCTGCGACATGGATGAGGGCGAGGACGTCGCGCCCTGCGTCGCCCGCTACCCGCTGGTCCAGCGCGGGGTCGAGGTTGTGACCGAGGGGCAGCCCACCATCCTCGTCTGGCTGGTCAACGGCGAGCCCCGCGTCGCCCGCTTGCCGGTGGCCGACTAGACCCGCCCGCGCAGGCTGGCCCAGACCAACCGTAACCGCTTGACCGGCTCGGGTGCGGCGGGGTCCAGCAATGTCGCATGGGCCACGGCCGGGAAGCCGGCGGTCGGCAGGGCCTTCAGCGCCGCGTTGGCCGCGCCGCGTAGCGCCCGCGCCTCGTCGAAGCGCCCGGTCTGGATCTGGCCCCACAGACGCCCGGCGCCAACCACGGTCGCCTCATGCCCCGATCCGGCCAGAATGCGCACCGCCGCCTGCATCGGCCCGACATAGAAGGCGTCCAGATCGTGCGGATCGCCCTGCACCCGGCCGATGTGCGCCTCGATCAGGGCCTCCAGCGGCGCGCGGTCCAGCCTGTGACGGCTCACGACGCCGGTCAGGGCCTCCAGCACCGGATGGCCGATGCGGGGGCTGTTCGCGAACACCCCGTCCATCTGGTCCGCCCACCAGCGATAGCGCATCTCGGCCAGCAGCGGCTGGGTCACCCGTGTCGGGATGACCAGCAGCTCGGCCTCGAACGCGTAGAGGGCGATCAGGTCGGCGCGCCGCCCGGCGTCAGACACGAACCGGCTGGACAGCCAGCGGTCCGGATCCGCAGCCCGGACCTGGGCGTCCAGATCGACCGGCGGTGCACTCAAGGGATCAGCCGAACAGCGTCTGGTACATGGCCATGGAGGTCAGCATCGGGAAGCTGAGCAGCAGGTTCGTGCGGCTGCCCAGCATGGCGATGCGGGCGGCCCGGGCCTTCTTGTCGTCATCGACCGCGACGATGCCGAGCGCGCGCTTCTGGTTCGGCCAGATGATGCCCCAGACGTTCAGGAACATGACGATAGCCAGCCAGACGCCGATCCCCATCAGCATGAAGCCCTGGTCGCCCTCGACCAGACCGCCGGCCATACCGAACGAGAGCACCTCGGCGGCATAGGCGTGGCCCCGGGCGAACATCACGGCCAGGCCGGCCAGAACCGTCACCAGCGCCGACCACCGGAACCAGAACAGGGCCTCGGGTGCAATATGCTTGCCGACCGCCGGCTTCAGCTCGGCCGGGATCGACGGCATGACCCGGATCTGGACGAAGTTGAAATAGTACAGCAGGCCGATCCACAGGATCCCCGCGATCACATGCACCCAGCGGAATACGGCCTGCCAGAAGCTGCCGTCAAAGCCGCCCGACACCCGCCCGAAGGCAAAGATCATCAGCCCCGCCAGCACCAGGCTGAGGATGATGGTCGCCCGAAAACTGCCCAGTAATTTGCCCATGGTTCGGCCCTCCCCGGCCTGTCGATTCGTCGGAGAATAGGCCTGCGTGGCGGGACCGCATAGCCCCGCCCGGCGACCGGTCTACGGCCGGCTGGCGCCGCCCAGCTTGATCGGCTTGGCTTCCTCGGCGAACTCGCCGCGCTTGACGCCCCACAGCA